>JBIIGH010000013.1:0-22174 GCA_044236565.1 Algoriphagus sp.
TTTTTGAGGAGCTTGATCCAAAATTCCCAATCCTCTCGTCCCAGTTGCATGTCTTCTGAAAATCCTCCCACGGCTAGCGCATCGGCTTTTCGGAAAAGGGCAGACACAAAAATCATGTTGTCCTTGGCCAATTGCTGCAGGCTAAAGGGTTTCAGTTTCCAGGGCTTGCGACCTGAATCGGAGAATTTTTCAGCTTGGCAGTAGACCACTTTGACTTCGGGGCGAGTAGCTAGGATAGCCAAACCCTGTTCGATGTAGTTAGGGGCAATCAGGTCATCTCCGTCCAGTGGCAATAGGTATTCCCCTTGGGAAGCAGCGATTCCTGTATTGCGGGCTTTGGTGACGCCGGCATTGGCTTGGTCGAGTACCCGAACTTCCGGATGCTGAGATTCCAGCTCCTGGGCAAGTTCCAAGGAATTATCCGTGGAGCCGTCGTTGATAATCAGGATTTCGATTGGGCGGTAGCTGGAGGCCAGTGCCGATTGGATGGTTTCTTTCAGGTAGATCCCTTGGTTGTAGCAGGGGACAAGGATCGAAATCAATCCAGGTGTCATGCGTTGAAGAAGGAAGCAAATTTCCCCAGCGGCTTTTGCAAGGCGAGGGTGTTGGGTCCAAATTTTTTCAACTGGTAATTTTGTTCTTCCAAAAGTTGCAGGCAGGCTGCATAATCCGCAGCATTCAAGCCCACATTTTCAAAGATGATTGCTTGCGGTCGGGTTTTGGGGATGTCAAAAATCCGGATCACCTCCAAGTCGTAGCCTTCCGCATCGATTTGAAGCAAGTCAATGTGATCCAAGCCGTAGGTTTGAATCAGGGTGGCCGGCGCGATCACTTGCACCTCTTCCTGGCTAATCCACTGGCTTTGGTCGGCAGGGATCTCAATGCCAAAGCGTTTGCAGTTGGAGGCGACGATGCCGTCTTCAAATGCCTGTTCAATTTTCTCCTTGGAAAAGGAGGCTAGACCGGTAGCCCAACGCATGGATGAAAATCCTACTTTGTAGATAGGCTGGCTACCGTCCTTTTCTCCGATGGCGGCACAGAGTGGAGTGATGCCTTTGTTTTTGGCGTAGATTTTTGTGAGAAACTCATGGAATACATCCGGCTGCGGTTCCAACAGCACGCCTTTCCAATCGTCTCTTTTGATAAACTTGTGGATGGGATCGTGGGTGATGCCGTCATTGGCACCAATTTGCACTACCCTAAAGTTCCCCGGCTTAGACTTCGAGTATTGACTCAAAAAATCAGATAGGCTTCCTTTTTTCGGATTGTAGAAATTTCTGTAGAAACCGATAAAGAGCGGATTGTTGGAGGCACTTAGGTTGAATCGAATCATTTTCCAGCGCTGCTGGAGGTTTCTTTTCAAGTTCAGGAGTGGGGAGGATTGGGTAGCCATAGTGCAATTCAGAGGAAAGGCAGGATGCCTCGGTTCAAAATTACCATTTTTTGTGAACTTTGAGGACCCTTCCGAGCTCCCGCATTTTGGTTACCTTTGTGTCTACTAATCAATTGCCTAGCATGGGTAGAAGCCTCCTTGTCTTCTTGCTTTACTTTTTTCTGAGCTCAGGCATCCTCTCGGCTCAAAGCCGCTGGGACAGTTCCTATGTAGCGGAAGATCCCGAAGTGCTGGTGCTGCGTAGCTATATGTCTCGCAAGTTCACGGCGCTCTACTTTCCAAGTGAGGACCTGCGCTATCAACCCAATAGTGGATTGAATATGGGAATTGGATTTACCTATCAAAATTTCACACTCAATCTGGCCTTCCCTCCGGGCTTTTTGAATCGAAATCGAGAACCCGATTTCCCTCGATTCTTTGATCTTCAGGCGCATATTTATCCAAAAAACTGGGTCATTGATTTTTTTGGACAGTATTACCAAGGGTACCGCATTCCAGGTGGAATCGGCAAGGCACAAGGTTACCTGCGTCCAGACTTGGACGTACTCAAAGTGGGGATTCATGCCAATTATATTTTCAAAGGGGACAGAATCTCCTTGCCGGCTGCGGTTCATCAGTCAGCGATTCAAAAAAAGTCCGCTTTTTCTCCAGTGGTTGGTTTTGAGGCGTACCGAGTACAGATTGCTGGGGATTCTTTGATTTTACCTTCGCAGCTTGCGCCAAGGCAGAATTTCCAACAAGCGGATTTTCTGCAATTTGGTCCCAATGTAGGGATGATTGGCACCCTTGTGTTTGGGAAAGGGTTTTTTGCCACAGGAAGTTTTACAGGAAATCTAGGTCTTGGCACCGTCTGGAATCAAGATCCGCTAGGGGGGCAGGGAAATTGGAAACTGGGCTGGGGCTACCATGCCCGCGCTTATCTGGGATACAATGGGCCTCGGTTCGGGATGAATGTCAACTACATCCATAAAAATCTGATCCTTCCGACTTTTGGGAACATGACCCAGGAAGTGTATACCGGGAACTACCGCTTTGTGCTAGTTTATAAAATCCATCCCGCTCAAAAATTTGCCTCCTCTTTTTCCAAGTACAATCCACTTAGAATTTTTAGAAAGTAGCAGGAGAGTGGGCTGCAAAATTTTAACTTTACGTAATCAATAGACACCTCCCCCATGAACGATTCATTTGGCATTCAGCAGTCCTTAAAAAATCTTGGCATCCACGAATCCAATTTGGGTTCTTCCACTGGCCTCAACTGGCTTGATTCGGGCGCTGACTCCCTTGCTTCTTTTTCTCCTGCCGATGGCAATAAAATTGCTTCCGTGCAGTTAGCTACCGAGGAAACCTACGAAGCGGTGGTCGCGCAGGCTTTGGTAGCCTTTGAAACCTGGAGGAATGTACCTGCTCCCAAGCGAGGGGATATCGTGCGTGAGATCGGCAATGCCCTTCGTGAAGTGAAGGCTGACTTGGGCAAGTTGGTGTCCTACGAAATGGGCAAATCCTACCAGGAAGGTTTGGGCGAGGTGCAGGAGATGATTGACATCTGTGATTTTGCAGTGGGGCTATCCCGACAGCTGTATGGCTTGACCATGCATTCTGAGCGTCCTGGTCACCGCATGTACGAGCAGTGGCATGCGCTTGGGATTGTAGGCATTATTTCTGCCTTCAACTTCCCAGTAGCCGTTTGGTCTTGGAATACCGCCTTGGCCTGGGTGTGTGGGGATGTGTGTTTGTGGAAGCCTTCAGAAAAAGCGCCCCTATCCGCAATCGCCTGCCAGCATATTGTAGGAAAAATATTTGCACAGCACGGCTTGCCAGAAGGGATTTCCAACTTGATCGTTGGAGATGCTAGCATTGGTGCCTTGCTGTCTCATGATACACGCATTCCGTTGGTTTCGGCTACTGGCTCCACCCGCATGGGTAAGCAGGTGGGCAAGGCAGTGGGTGAACGCTTGGGAAGATCCTTGCTGGAGTTGGGTGGTAACAATGCCATCATCATCACTGAACATGCCGATTTGGAGATTGCGATCCGCGGTGCACTTTTTGGAGCCGTAGGTACGGCAGGACAGCGTTGCACCACTACTCGACGTCTTATCGTGCAGGAGAAGGTATACGATGCAGTGAAAAACAGACTCGCAGCCGCTTTTAGCAAATTGGTCATCGGCAATCCTTTGGATGAGAAAAACCACGTAGGACCCTTGATTGATGTGCAGGCGGTGGAGCAGTACTTGGCGGCAATCGCAGAGGTAAAAGCGGCTGGAGGAAAAGCGGTCGTAGAAGGAGGAGTGCTCACAGGAGCAGGCTACGAATCCGGCTGCTACGTGAAGCCCGCCATCTACGAAGCAGAAAACCACTTCGACATCGTGCAGCACGAGACCTTTGCACCCATCTTGTATTTGATCAAGTACAGTACCTTGCCGGAGGCGATTGCCTTGCAAAATGGAGTTCCTCAGGGACTTTCCTCAGCGATCATGACCACCAACATGCGGGAAGCGGAAGCCTTCCTTGCGGTCTCTGGATCGGATTGTGGCATCGCCAATGTGAATATCGGCACCTCGGGAGCGGAGATTGGGGGAGCCTTTGGAGGAGAAAAAGAAACTGGCGGAGGACGTGAGTCTGGATCCGACTCTTGGAAAGCCTACATGAGACGCCAAACGAACACCATCAACTACTCCACCCAGCTGCCGCTTGCGCAGGGGATTAAGTTTGATATTTGATACAGTCAACGGTTGACGGTCCACTGTCGACGGCTCACTTTCTTGAACTTCAAACTTAAATTTAGTTTGATGCTTTAAAAATAGAATCTAATCCTACTTTATTAATTGAAAGCCCTTCGTGAATAGCGGAGGGCTTTTTTGTTTTCTATCCCGCCCAGCCTTCTCGGTCGAGGCTGCGGTATTGGATGGCTTCGGCGAGGTGCTCCACGCGGATGTCTTCACTCTCTGCAATATCCGCAATGGTGCGGGCCACTTTGAGGATGCGGTCATAGGCACGCGCAGAGAGGCCTAGGCGCTCCATGGCGGTTTTGAGGAGGGTTTTGCCGGCCTCAGAGATCTGACACACCTGCTTGACCTGGTGGGAAGGCATCATCGCATTGCAAAACACTTCTGGATTGCTTTCAAATCGTATTTTTTGCCGTTCTCGGCCCTTAATTACTCGCTCCCGAATGTCTCTGCTGGACTCACTTTTTCGGGTGGAGGTCATCTCCTCGAATTTGACTGGAGTTACTTCCACATGCAGGTCGATGCGGTCCAGCAGGGGGCCACTGACCTTATTCAAGTAGCGCTGCACGATGCCCGGCCCACAGACGCACTCCTTCTCGGGGTGGTTGTAATACCCACAGGGGCAAGGATTCATGCTGGCAATCAGCATAAAGTTGGCCGGAAAGTCCACGGAAATCTTGGCACGGCTGATGGTTACTTTGCGCTCCTCCAGGGGCTGCCGCATCACCTCTAGCACGGAGCGCTTGAATTCGGGAAGCTCATCCAAAAACAAGACTCCATGGTGGGCCAGAGAAATCTCTCCAGGTTGGGGATTGCCTCCTCCACCGACCAAGGCTACATCCGAGATGGTGTGGTGTGGGCTCCGAAAAGGGCGCTGCGCGAGGAGTGAGGCATGCTTGCCGAGCCTGCCTGCTACGGAGTGGATCTTGGTGGCTTCCAAGGCTTCCTGCAAACTCAAAGGAGGAAGGATGGAGGGTAGGCGCTTGGCCAACATGGTTTTGCCGGCACCTGGAGGGCCGATCATGATCACATTGTGTCCTCCGGCTGCGGCAATTTCCATGGCACGCTTGATATTTTCCTGGCCTTGCACATCGGCAAAGTCAAATTCGGGGGCATCGATGCCTTGGTTAAAAATCTCTCGCGTATCGGTTACCAGCGGTTCGATTTGGAGATGCCCCTGCAAAAAATCCGAGGCCTGATCCAAGGTCTCCACGCCAATGATGTCTAAGCTATTGACAATGGATGCTTCCTTTGCATTTTCGAGGGGAAGGATAAATCCCTTGAACCCCCGCTTTCGCGCTTCGATGGCGATGGGAAGCACGCCTTTGATGGGACGAAGTTTGCCGTCGAGAGAGAGCTCCCCCATCAGGACATAGTCGTGCAGGTTGGGGAAACTGACCTGCTCGGAGGCCTGGAGTATGCCCATGGCGATGGGCAGGTCGTAGGCAGAGCCTTCCTTGCGCAGGTCTGCAGGGGCCAAGTTGACCACGACACGCTGTCGAGGCATGCGGTAACCGAAGAACTTGAGAGCTGATTCCACGCGCTGCTGGGATTCCTTGACCGCGGAGTCGGGCAGTCCGACCATAAAGAAGTTGGTGCCTTGGCCCACATTGACCTCGATGGTGATGAGGTTGGCGTCCACGCCAGAGACGGCGCTTCCAAAAGTTTTTGCAACCATGATTGAGTTTAAAAAGTGTACCTACGAATATAGCCTATTTTACAAGGGATTCGGTGATGGGGTCAAATTTTTCTATTCGCATATTGCCCCTCTGGGGCAATTCATGTCTATTTCCCGCCGAATTGGATTGATTTTTCTCACGCAGATTCGAAAGGAAAAAGCCGCTGATTTCTTCTTTTTGATCTGAGGAAGTTTTCTATTTAAAAACCGGTCAACACTAATCAGGGATCGACAGGTCGCTATTGGAGCAGTTCTCAGATGAATTGAACGTCTAGACAGACTGTATGGTGGATAGCTTTTGGTAGAGCCCTTCCTGCGCCATCAATTCGGCATGGGTGCCTCGCTGCACGATTTTCGCCTTATCGATCACCAAGATTTCATCCGCATGCTGGATGGTGCTGAGTCGGTGCGCGATGACCAGCGTGGTACGGCTGCTCATGAGCTTCGTGATGGCCTCCTGAACGAGCAGTTCCGATTCGGAGTCCAGTGCTGAAGTGGCCTCATCCAAAATAAGGACGGGAGGATTTTTCAGTACCGCTCGTGCGATGCTCAGGCGCTGTCGCTGACCTCCGGAAAGTTTGGATCCCCGATCTCCAATGTTGGTTTGGTACCCGTAATTCAGTTTGCTGATAAATTCATGGGCATTCGCAATTGTTGCAGCTTCCATGACCTGTGCCTCGGTGACCCCATCGATGCCAAAGGCAATGTTATTGAATACCGTATCGTTGAATAGGATGGATTCTTGGGTAACGATCCCGAGTTGGCCTCTCCAGGTAGCAGTAGCAATGTCTTTCAAGTCGATTCCATCTACCAAGATCTGCCCGGAGCTCGGGTCGTAAAATCGGGGCACCAAATCGGCCAAAGTCGATTTTCCTCCACCAGAAGGGCCTACCAGCGCGATGGTTTTTCCTTTTTCGAGGGTAAAGTTGATTTGGTCCAGCACCTTGTTTTCCCCGTAGGCAAAGCTGACGTTTTTGTATTCGATTTGCTCGCTAAATCCAGGGAATGGTTTTGGATTTGCTGGGGAGGGAAGTTGGTTGGTCGTGTCAATCACCTCAAAAATTCGGTCTGCAGAGGCAATGCCGCGCTGGATAGTCGATACCGCACGGGAGATTTCCTTGGCAGGATTGAGCACTTGGGTGAAAATAATGATGTAGGTGATGAAGTTGGAGGCGGAGAGTTCGGAAGTTCCACTTAGCACCAGGTTGCCCCCGTACAGGAGGATGCCTGCCACCACGCTTACTCCGAGAAACTGGGAAATAGGACCTGCCAGTTCATTTTTACGCGCCATGCTCACATTGGCATCGGAGTAGAAGTCCGTTTCGGAATCAAACTTTCCTTGCACAAATTTTTCCCCGTTGAAGGCTTTGACTACGCGCATGCCACCTAATGTCTCGTCCAGAATGCTGACGATGCGTCCGAGCGATTCCTGGCTTTGGATGGCAGTTTTTCGCAGTCGACGGGTAATGCCCCCAATGATTGCCCCAGAAATTGGGATAATTAAAATCGTAAAAAGGGTCAACGGCACGGACATGAAAAAGAGTACGCCGAAATACAGCACGATGGTAGCGGGCTCTCGAAATAAGATTCGTAGGGATTGCACAACCGTGTTTTCCACCTCTTGAATGTCGTTGGTCATTTTGGAGAGGAGGTCTCCCTTCCGTTCGTTGGAAAAGTAGCCCAGGTGGAGGGCGCTTACTTTTTCAAAAATATCCATGCGCATGCCTTTGATGACCTGGGCACGCACTTTCGCCAGCACCACTCCAGAGAGGTAAGTAAATAGGTTGGAAAGGAATACCGATCCTACGATGATGGAACAGACGAAGAGCAAGGTGCCAAACTTCCCGTAAGTCTCGCTCACCTCTAGAAAGAGGTGGTTGAAGAGGGAAATTAGGTAATCCAGCGAGAGGGTAAATTCCGGCTGTATGCGGTACTTCTCTAAACTTTCGGGTGCCACTTGCTCAAAAATCACATCAAAAAGTGGCTTGAGCAGGGTGAAGTTCATCAAACCAAACACGATGGCCAATAGGGTGTACCCGATGTAAACCGGAATAAATCTCCCAAAGGGTCGGGCATAGGAAAGAATCCGAAAATAGGTTTGCATGGGGTGTACACGGATAAATCCAGCTGCAAGTTAGGGAAAATTTCATGTCTCGAAGCCTGAAACCTCATGCGTCGCCTGCCAGGTCTCTGTAAGCCTATTATTTTTTTGATTATCCACTTTTTAAACACTAACCAGAGAAAAAAAGGTTTGTGGTTTAATTAAGTGAGCTGTGGACCGTGGACAGCCTGTGGGCCGTGGCCCATGGTCTGTGAACGATTATCCGCAGTATTCAATAGGAGAGCTGAGCTACTTACATGATTGCGGATAATCCTATTGTCATTTAACATTACTTTAACCAACTAAACTTTTCGAATCCCTATCTTTGAGAAAATTCTCCAATTCCCTATGAAACAATTCTTTTTCGGCATTCTCCTAGCAATTTCTCTTGGCACTACTGCACTTGCGCAGCAAGCTCCAAAAAAGCCAAAGCTGGTGGTGGGCATCATTGTGGACCAGATGCGCCAGGAATATTTTTATCGCTTTGCCGACCGGTTTGGAGAAGGCGGATTTAAGCGGTTCACCCAGCAAGGTTTCATGATGACCAATGGGCATTACAACTACATTCCAACCTATACGGGACCTGGGCATGCTTCCGTTTACACGGGAGCGACACCTTCCACGCATGGGGTGATTGGCAACAATTGGTACGTGCCTTCTTTGAAGAAAATGATCTATTGTGCGGAGGACTCTTTGGTTTCGAATGTGGGCGGAACACCTGATAATGGCAAAATTAGCCCTCGAAACTTGTTGACCACGACCATCACCGACGAGTTGCGCCTGTCTACAGGCAAGCGCTCCAAGGTAGTCGGCATTGCGATCAAGGACCGGGGCGCAAGTTTCCCAGCGGGACATACAGGCGATGCCTACTGGTACGACGATGCGAATGGGGATTGGATGACTTCTACTTACTACAAGCAAACTCTGCCGAGCTGGGTGGTTAATTTCAATGCGAAGAAGCGCCCAGATCATTACCTAAGCCAAACTTGGAAAACCCTTTTTCCAGTGGAAACCTATGTCAATAGCCTTCCGGATCACAACGACTTTGAGTCTCCCTTTATTGGCAAGGACAGTCCTAGCTTCCCATACGATTTAACCGCCTTGAAAGCAGCCAATGGCGGCTATGGATTGGTTCCTTCTACCCCTTTTGGCAATAGCCTCACCTTGGATTTTGCGTATGCAGCCTTGGAAGGAGAGAAATTGGGTCAAGGAGAGGTTACCGATTTTCTAGCAATAAGCTTTTCCAGCCCAGATTACATTGGTCACCGTTTTGGGCCTTCATCGGTAGAAGTGGAGGACAATTACTTGCGCATGGATCGAGAGTTGGCTCAATTCTTTACCTACCTTGATCAAAAGCTCGGCAAGGGGGAATACCTGGTATTTATCTCCGCAGATCATGCGGTAGCGGATGTGCCACAATACATGATGAGTGAACGAATTCCTGCCGGCAATTTCAATTCTGGGATGGTCCTTGGGCAGTTGAAAGGTTTTGCGACGACCCACTACGGGGAAGGGGATTGGATCTTGAGTTTCTCCAACGAGCAGATCTTCCTCAACCATGCCTTGATCCGTGAGAAAAAAGTGGATGTTGAAAAAATGCAGCGTGATTTAGCCAATTTTGTACTTGGCTTTGCAGGGGTCAAAGAAGCCTACACAGCTTCGGATCTCAGGAACCAAGAATTTACCCAATCGAGAGCGCATCTCTTGCAAATGGGCTACAATCACAAGGCTTCTGGAGATGTATTGCTTGTATTGGAGCCAGCCTGGTTGGTTGGGGGCAAACGAGGCACCACCCATGGTTCGGGCTACTCCTACGATACGCATGTGCCGATCGCTTTTTATGGTTGGGGCATCAAGGCAGGCAAAAGCTCAAGCTATGCTTCGGTTACAGATATCGCACCAACTTTGGCAGCCTTGCTGCAAATCCGGATGCCGAATGGAACTACCGGTCAGCCGATTCAAGCAGTCATTGGAAATTAATTTTCAGTCAAATTCCCGTTCCAATTTTTTTGAAAGGGCTTCCTTACCCAGGGAAGCCCTTTTTTATGAGCTTTTGGTTCAATTGTTTTTTTATTACCTATTGAAAATCAAGGATTTACTTGGAGTGTAAAATTTTTGTTTCTATTTTTAAGCAATACGTTGCTCAAAATGCCCCATTCACACTCAAATATTTGGACACATCTGGTTCTTTGGACCAAGGATCATGCTCCAGTAATTACCTCTGAAATGGTGGTTTCAATCAAGCATGTGTTGGAAGAATTGCCTTTGGATTTTTATGAGAAGCAAACCCATCTCAGCGTACTGCCCAATCACATTCACCTGTTGATCAAGCTTCCAGGCAACCTTTCTGTCGATCAATTGGCGCACTTTGTACAGCAGCTGATCTGTAAGAAATTAGTACAGGAGGGATTTGCAAATTGCCCCGAATGGGATGAAAAATATTATGCCCACTCTGTTAGTTTGAACCGGCTGTCTACCGAAAAAAGTTTATTGGATCGACAAGAATACAAGCACAAGGAAATCTCTTTGGAAGAGGAATTGAAATTTTTAGGCTTGTAAGTTTCCCGTCAGCACATAAAAAAAACCGGAGCTAACTCCGGTTTTTTTGTGTTTAGGTGGACCAACTCATGGGGTAGTTTTTGTCTACAAATTCCAAGGCGTCGGTGGTGATCTGCAGCGGTCGGAAGGTGTCTAGCATGACCGCGTATTCGTGGGTTTCCTTGGCGCCAATGGATTTTTCAACAGTGCCTGGGTGTGGTCCATGTGGCAAGCCTCCCATGTGTAGCGTAAAGGATCCTCTGTCGATGCCTTTTCTACTCATAAACTCCCCTTCGGCATAGTACAATACTTCATCTGAATCGATGTTGCTGTGGTTGTAGGGTGCAGGAATCGACAAGGGATGGTAGTCAAACAAGCGGGGAACAAAGGAACACACGACGAAGCCCGAGGATTGGAAAGTTTGGTGTACCGGCGGTGGCTGGTGGATTCTTCCCGTGATCGGTTCAAAGTCATGAATAGACAAAGCATAGGGGTAGAGGTAGCCATCCCATCCCACAATATCCAAGGGACTGTGGGCATAGTGGTAGGGGTGCAGCATGCCCTGCTTTTTGATTTGAATCAGGTAATCTCCCTTTTGTTCTTCAAGGTGAATCTCGTGTGGAGGACGGATGTCTCGCTCGCAATAAGGGGAGTGCTCCAGGAGCTGCCCCACTTCATTTCGGTAGCGTTTTACCGTCTCGATAGGCCCAGCAGATTCCATCACGAGCAGCCGTAAGGGGCCTTCTTCTGCAAATTCAAATCGGTAAATGGTCGTTCTTGGGATGACGATGTAGTCTCCTTTTTTAACGACAAGCTTTCCAAATTGGGAATACATCACCCCTTCTCCATCGTGGATGTAGATCAATTCGTCTCCATCTGCATTTTTGAAAAAGTAATCCATCTTCCGCTGCTTGGGCGTGCAGATGCCCATCATCACATCGTTGTTGATGAGGAGCATGCGGCGTGCGCTCAGGTAATCTTCCCCTGTAATTCCTACTTCGGAGGTTTTGAGGTGGGTTTGATTTAGCCCGTGGGCATCGGCTGCAGTCCAGCTGTAGGGAGTGGGTTTCCCGATGGATTTGACTTCATTGGGATTGTAGATATGGTAGAGGTTGGAGTAAATTCCTGAAAACCCTTTGGAGCTGACCAACTCTTCCTTGTACAGGCTGCCATCGGATTGGCGAAATTGGGTGTGTCTTTTTGGAGGAATTTGTCCGAGTCGAACGTAGTATGCCATAGTTTTGGGAGTATATTCGTTGCTAAAATAGGAGTAATCCTCGATTGTCAAGGAATTTGATCTCGTTTTTGTCAACCCAAACGCATTGCTAAAAGTTTTTCCACCTGTTATGAAAGCTGTTTACTTCCTTCTAATTGGCCTTCTTTTTTCGTCCGCTAGTTTTTCACAAGTTGCTAAGTTGGATTCCAACCTCCTTTGGTCGGATGAGTTTGATCAAGATGGACTTCCTTCCACGCTGAAGTGGAGTTTTGAAGTTGGGGATCATGGCTGGGGCAACAATGAACTTCAATTTTACAAAGCGAATGCCCTCAAGAATGCGCGTGTGCAAGGAGGAGTTTTGCTGGTGGAGGCTCATGCTGATGCGAGTCAGCCCAAGGGCTATACCTCTGCCAAGTTGGTCTCCAAAGGCAAAGGAGCTTGGCAGTACGGATACGTTGAGGTTCGCGCCAAACTTCCGCAAGGAAGAGGCACTTGGCCAGCGATCTGGATGCTTCCAGAAGAGAGCCGATTTGGAGGATGGCCAAAGGATGGCGAGATCGACATCATGGAGCATGTAGGTTATGATCCTGGCAAGGTGCATGGCACGGTACATACGGAGGCCTTCAATCACCTGCAGGGAACCCAAAAAGGGGGGCAGCTGCTGGTACCCAATTTTGCGTCGGAGTTCCATACCTATGCGGTAGATTGGAAGCCGGGGCAAATGGACTTTTTTATCGATGGGAAGCACTATTTCACCTTTAAAAATACAGGCAATGGGTACCAAGAATGGCCTTTTGACCAGCCTTTTTACCTGATTCTTAATCTTGCGGTGGGAGGCAATTGGGGTGGCAAAGAAGGAGTAGATGCAAGCATATGGCCTCAGCGGATGGAAGTCGATTATGTCCGTGTCTACAAGCAAAACCCGCAGCTACATCCCTAAACTCTTTTCGAAAATTGACCGAATTCTTAGGGAATATCTAGGATTGTCGCTTTCTTGATTGAAACAACTCAGTTAGAATTACTTACTACCATGGATATAATGAAAAAAAGAAGGATAAGTGCTTTCCTGATTATTGGACTGCTTTTGGTATTCCTGTACGGAAAAAACCTCTTGGAACGCCAATCTTTTCGTGCTGTGAGTGGCACCTTGTCCACGGTGTATGAGGATCGTTTGCTGGTGGAAAGTTATATTTTTCAGATCTCTGAAAAGTTATTCAAGATTCAGCGGCTGGTGGACCACTGCAACATCAATTACGATTATTCCAAGGCGGTAGTCGAGATATCGATGGAGGAGCAAGCGATTTTGAAGCTAATCGGCTCATTCGAAGCTACTAAACTAACTGCTGAGGAAGCTGCCTTATTGACTGACTTCAAGCGCATTATTGAGAAAGATCTGAGCATCAAAAGTTACCAGCTCCTCTACAATGATTCCTCTGGTGTCAATGTGGAACAAGTCAAGGTCTACGATCAAAAGATCGCACGAGCACAGCAAGATTTGGATAAGTTGAGTAGCATTCAGCTGGAAGAAGGAGATAAGTTGGTGTCAAAGGCCAAAACCTTGATCAATAGATCCCAAATCTGGGCACAGTTTGAGCTGGCCTTACTTCTTATTTTGGTGCTCGTGATTTATGTCTATATTTTTAAGAAGCCAGTGATTGAAGAATACGCAGATTAAATAGTAAGCAGTACTAAAAAAAACTGCCTGCCCTTGTTCAAGGCAGGCAGTACCGTTTGGGTTGGTGGATTAGGCCCAGGCTCGGTCTCCTTTTTTATGATCCACGCAGGGATCAAATCGTCCCGGAGATTCCACAAAGCGCAAGGCTTGTGTGGCACCGATTTCGGAACTGAAGTAGCCAAGTACGGTAAGGTCTCGAAGCATGTGGATGATTTCTGGTTGTTTCTCTTCCCCGCTCGCCACGTATTTTTGGTGAAGCCCATTGAGGAATGCAAGTCTTTCTTCTGCAGTCGCATCCATAAAGTCTTTGCTAGTTTCCGCTTTGAAGTCTGTACGAATGGTATTCAGGCCGGCGATAAAAGTGGTTTGCTGATCTGCATCGTAGCATTCCTTCACCATCATCTGCATAAACTCCCCAATTTTGGTTGCCTTCGCTCCCGGAGTATCGGTGGTAGGGATGATTGTTTCGCCGATTTCATCGAGGAACGAAAGATCTTCTGGGCTAAAATTCAAATCCTTCAGCTGTGAATCTGGTGCACATCCGGTCAGAAGTGCCGTTGAACCAATCACGGTTCCTCCCATCAGGAGCATCACGCTTTTTAGGGCATCTCTTCTATTCATTAAGGTCATGTTCTTGTCGGATTAGAGGTTTTGCTTTTTCAATTCTTCAACGGCAAAAGCAGCTGCTCTCGCGGTCAAGGCCATGTAGGTAAGTGAAGGATTTTGCGCTGCTGCGGAAGTCATGCAGGCACCGTCGGTCACAAATACGTTTTTGGCATCCCAAACCTGGTTGTTGCCATTCAAAACCGAGGTTTTCGGGTCTCTACCCATACGTGCAGTTCCCATTTCGTGGATTCCTTGACCAAAAGTGTAGCCATTGTCGTAAGTTTTTACATTTTTGAACCCGGCTACTTCCAGCATTTCTGCAGCATCATTCATCATGTCCACGCGCATTTTTTGCTCGTTTTCTTTGATTTCCGCATTCATCACGAGGGCTTCCATTCCCCACTTGTCTTTCACGGTGTCGCTGAGCTTGATCAAGTTGTCATGGTAGGGAAGGATCTCTCCAAAGGCAGTGATGCCCATGGACCATGGCCCTGGCTCGGTAAGCGCCTCTTTCATTGGGCCTCCAAGTCCTAGCTCGGCCACATCACGGCTCCAACCACTGCGGCTAGCGCCTCCTTGGTAGCCAAAGCCTCGGATGTAATCCCGCTTATCGCCATTCACATTTCGGAAGCGTGGGATGTACAACCCGGTAGGACGCTTTCCAAAGTAGTACTTGTCATCAAATCCTTCGTAGGTACCATTTGCTCCCAATCGGAAGTGGTGATCCATCACGTTGTGGCCCAACTCTCCAGAACTGGAACCCAATCCACCTGGCCAAATGTCCGTAGCACTGCGCATCAAGATAGCGGTGGAGTTGAAAGAGGAAGCGCAAAGGAAGATGATTTTTGCAGAGAACTCCATGGTTTGGTTGCTCTGTCCATCGATGATTTCTACGCCAGTCGCTTTTTGGCTGTCTTTGTCATAAATCAAGCGGCGGACGATAGACCATGGGCGAAGGGTCAGCTTGCCAGTAGCCATTGCAGCAGGTAGCGTAGAGGCTTGAGTACTGAAGTATCCTCCAAAAGGGCATCCTAGCGAGCACTTGTTGCGGTACTGGCAACCTGGGCGACCAGGAAGCGGCTGCGTAATGTTGGCAGGTCTGCCGATGGTCCAGGTGCGGGCACCTTTGTAATGTTCTTTGATTTTGGCAGCACCTGCTTCTTCCACACAGTTCATCGGCATGGGAGGCTGAAATTCACCATCTGGCAAAATGTCTAATCCATCCTTGGATCCAGAAACGCCAATAAATTTTTCTACATAGCTGTACCAAGGAGCAAGGTCCTTGTAGCGTATTGGCCAATCTACGGCTATGCCATCCTTGGCATTGGCTTCAAAGTCAGTTTCTGACCAGCGGTAGGATTGACGTCCCCAAAGTAGGGAGCGGCCACCTACTTGATAGCCTCTAAACCAGGTGAATGGTTTTTCTTCAATGTAAGGGGAATCGCTTTCGTGTGCCCACCAATCTAGGTTGAGCTCATTCAATACATAGTCACGCTTCAAATTTGGGTGATTGTTGAGCATTTCCTGGGTTCTACGGCCTCTATGAGGCACTTCCCAAGGGGCTAGCGTGGCTGTTTTGTAATCTTTCACGTGCTCGACATTCGGGCCTCTTTCAAGAAGAAGCACACGCAGGCCCTTCTCGGTAAGCTCCTTTGCGGCCCATCCGCCACTAATTCCTGACCCAACTACAATTGCGTCATACGCTTCATTTGCCATATTCTGGTATTTATATTAATTGGTTATACATCGCAAACCTGCACGGCGTGACCCAATGCAGCAATTTTATCTTGTCCCTTAGGGATAAATTCATGGGAAACATAGCCCTTGAAACCCGTATCTACAATAGCCTGCATGATGGGTGGGTAATTTATTTCTTGGCTTTCATCCAAATCATTTCTTCCTGGGTTACCAGCGGTGTGGTAATGCCCAAAGTACTGATGGTTGTTGCGAATGGTGCGGATGATATCCCCTTCGTCAATCTGCATGTGGTAAATGTCAAAGAGTAGCTTGAAGTTTTCGCTTCCGATGCGCTTGCAAAGTTCGATGCCCCATGCAGACTTATCACACATGTAATCCTTGTGGTCTACCCGGCTGTTGAGTAGTTCCATGGTGATGATTACCCCGTGTTTCTCAGCTTGGCTAAGGATTTTTTTGATTCCGATTTCGCAGTTTTTCATGCCTGTTTCATCATCCATGCCGCGTCGATTCCCTGAAAAGGCGATGACGTTTTTGTAACCTGCCTTTTGCACGAGAGGAATCAGTTCTAGGTAATTTTTTTCCAGCTGTGCATGAAATTTGGGTTCGTTGAAGCCGTCCGCGATACCCAGTTCGGCACCGTTGCACATGGAACAGTGGATGTTGTATTTTTTGAGTAGTTCCCAGTTGGCCGGACTGATCAAGTCAATGGCGCCCACCCCTACGGATTTGATTTGGGCGCAGAGCTCTTCGAGGCTGAGTGGCCGCATGGACCAAGCGCAAACGCCGTGGTTGATATTGCCTTTGAGGGCAGGAGCTCCCTTTTCCTTGAAGTCAAAAGAAGCAAGGGAACCCATGGCGGCTCCGCCAAGGATCATTTTTTTGAAGGAATCGCGTCTTCCAGAATTGAAAGTCATGTTGTATGGGGTTAGTTTGGGTTTTTTATTTTTTCAGGTTTGAAAACAGCTATGAAAAATAGGAAAACTAGGGCGGAAATCCCAGCGGGAATCAACCAAATTGATTTCCAATCGTGTAATCCAGTTTGCAGGAGGTAGAAATTGGAGATTTGTCCAGCTACCCAAAATCCAAAACCCATCCCTATGCCATAAGTAGCAAGTGTGATTAACCCTTGGGCGGCAGATTTGTATTTTTTCCCCGCATGGGCATCGGTGTAGATTTGTCCACTGACAAAAAAGAAGTCGTAACAAATTCCGTGCAGGATGATGCCAGAAAGCAGCATCCAAGTTCCGCCTTCAGCATCTCCAAAGGCAAAGAAAAGGTAGCGGATGACCCAGGCCAGCATGGCCACGGCAAGCGTATTTTTTAAGCCAAATCGGGTAAAGAAAAAGGGTAGGGCTAGCAGGAACAAAACCTCCGATACCTGGCCCATTGCCATTTTTCCGGTAGAATTCTCCACGCCCAGCTCCGTCAAGAAGGGGCTGGCATTTTGGTAGTAAAAGGCCAAAGGGATGCAGATGAGGATGGAAGAAAGAAAGAAGATTGCATAGTTTCTATGTGCAAGCAGACGAAGGGCATCCAGTCCAAAGGCTTCTTTCCATTGGAAGGCACCGCCTGATTTGGCTTGAGGGGGAGTACTAGGGAGGGTAAAGCTGTAAACACCGAGCAGTAGCGATGCGCCAGCTGCCAGTTTCCAGGTATTTTGAAGTAGCCCTGCTGCTAATCCCTCTTGACTATCCCAGGCCAAGGCTGAGATTAAAAATCCTGCGGCTACCCAGCCGAGTGTTCCCCATATCCGAACCCCAGAAAATTCCTTTTCAGGCTGCTGCATTTGGTTGAAGGAAATGGAATTGACCAGCGCGAGGGTGGGCATAAATAGAATCATGTACCCCAAGAGGATGGGGAAAAAAGAGGCAAAATCTAACGCCTGGTGAAGTTGATACAGGAGAAGGGCTCCGATAAGGTGGATGGTGCCTAGAATTTTTTGGGCTTGAAAATAGCGGTCTGCGATGAGGCCCACCAAGAAAGGTGCGAGGATGGCACCTAAGGACTGGGTAGTAAATGCTAAAGAAATGTCTTGGTCCTTCGCTTGGATGTTGGAACCAAGAAAGGTACCCATGGTCACATACCAGGAACCCCACACAAAAAATTCGAGGAACATCATTAGGGAGAGTCGGATCTTGATCAGCTGGTTCATGGGGATGGATGGGCTAATTTTGAGTGGTTTTTTAACTAGAAAATTTAAATTTTCATGTTTTTGAAGTAGTTTACCCATCTTCTTTGAGAATCTAAAGAAACCGACCAAAAAGTTTTGTTGGAGCCGTTTATAGAACAGTCCGACTACTGGTCATAAAAACGCTGTTTTCAGGAAGGAAAGCACGAAATTTCAAGAAAACCTGGTTTAAATCTTAACCCTAGACCCAATTTAATTTAGTACCCATGTCGACTACAAAAAAATTGAAACTTGGCCTCATTGGAGGCGGTCCCGGCTCATTTATTGGAGCCATTCACTTGAATGGTGCCTTGATGGACGGAATGTTTGAATTGGTCTGTGGCGCCTTCAGTTCCGACCCCGCCAAATCCACCCAAAAAGGCAAGGAACTTCGGCTCGATCCTTCCCGTGTGTATGGGAGCTACGACGAGATGTTCGCCAAGGAATCCCAGTTGCCCGAAGGAGAGCGGATGGATGTGGTAGCCATTGTGACGCCCAACAACATGCACTTTGATCCTACGGCCAAGGCCTTGCAACATGGATTCCATGTGGCTTTGGACAAGCCCTTGACGCTCAACTATGCAGAAGCCCAAGCTTTGTATCGCATCGTAAGCCAGTCCAAGCAACGCTTTTTGTTGACGCATACCTACACGGGCTACCCGATGATCAAGCAGGCACGGCAGATGGTGCAGGAAGGGATGATTGGTAAGGTTAGAAAAGTCTATGTGGAATACCCACAGGGATGGCTTTACAAGCTCCTTGAAACAGAGAACAACAAGCAGGCCGAGTGGAGAACCGATCCGAAAAGAAACGGATTGGCCGGATGCATGGGAGATATTGGGACGCATGCCTTCAATATGGTAGAATATGTCACTGGGGAGAAGGTGTCTCAGATCTGCGCGGACCTCTACATTAAGATTGAAGGACGGCCTATTGATGACGATGGGGTGGTGTTGCTTCGCTTCGAAAATGGTGCCTCTGGGGTATTGATGGCTTCGCAAACCGACACGGGCTGTGAGAACAACCTAAAAATAAGAGTGTATGGGGAAAAAGGAGGCTTGGAATGGGAGCAGGAGTTGAATAATTCTCTGACCGTAAGGTACCCAAATCAACCCGCACAAATCTTCCGAGCAGGAACTGGCTACTTAGGTTCCTTGGCGCAAGAAAATACCCGCACCCCTGCAGGCCATCCGGAAGGATATGTGGAGGCATTTGCCAATTTGTATCGCAATTTTGCTCGCTGCATCTATGCAGATCGGGAAGGGACCACTCCGAAATGGGAGTGGGAGGATTACCCCGGTATCGAGGATGGTATCCGTGGCATGGCGTTTATCGACCATGTCTTGCGGAGTACGCAGTCGGAGCAAAAGTGGACTCCATTTATCGTAGAGAAATAGTGTGATTATCCGCAAACAGATCTATGGCTCATTAGGCGTGTGAATCACAGCGGATAATCGTCCACAGACGACAGGCCACAGTTAACAGCCCGCTTACGTGAACTTCAAACCTTATTTTCCCTGGTTATTGGACCTAAAGCAGGATATTCAAAAAAATAAATTCAACTTCTAATCATTTACTAAGTCGTATGAAAACAATCAAAGGCCCAGGTATTTTCCTCGCGCAATTTGCAGGAGATGCCGCCCCTTTTAACAATTTAAAAAACATCTGCCAGTACATGGCAGACCTAGGATACAAAGCCGTACAAATCCCTTCTTGGGATGGACGCATGATCGATTTGCAAAAAGCTGCGGAGAGCAAGACCTATGCGGACGAGATCAAAGGAATTGTCGCTGATGCTGGCATGGAGATTTCCGAATTGTCCACGCACTTGCAAGGACAGTTGGTGGCGGTACATCCTGCGTACAACGAACTATTTGATGGCTTTGCGCCAGCAAATCTTAAGGGAGACCTGAAAGGCAAGTCTGCTTGGGCTACGCAGCAACTCAAGTATGCTGCACAAGCCTCGGCCAATTTGGGACTGAATGCACACGCTACCTTCTCTGGAGCCTTGATGTGGCATACAGTCTACCCTTGGCCACAGCGTCCTTCAGGATTGGTAGAAACAGGCTTTACCGAGCTGGCCAACCGATGGATGCCCATCTTGAATGCTTTTGATGAGGTGGGTGTAGATGTGTGCTACGAGCTGCATCCAGGAGAGGATTTGCACGATGGCATTACCTTCGAAATGTTCCTAGACAAAGTTGGGGGCCACAAGCGCGCCAACATTCTCTACGATCCAAGCCACTTTGTGTTGCAGTGCTTGGATTACCTGCAGTTCATTGACTTTTACCACGAGCGCATCAAGATGTTCCACGTCAAGGATGCGGAATTTAACCCTACAGGAAAGCAAGGCGTATATGGCGGATTCCAGGGCTGGGTAGAGCGCGCAGGTCGATTTAGATCTTTAGGCGATGGGCAGGTTGATTTTGCAGGAATATTTAGCAAACTTTCGCAGTACAATTACAGCGGATGGGCTGTGTTGGAGTGGGAATGTGCCATCAAGCATCCGGAGCAGGGTGCTGCAGAGGGTGCGCCATTTATCGACTCACATATCATCCGAGTTACCGAAAAGGCCTTTGATGACTTTGCCGGTACAGGTGCAGATGAGGCATTTAATAGAAGAGTATTAGGAATTTAAATCGATAACCAAATCAAACCAATGAAACTAAATTTTCTAACAACGAGTGCAGTAGTACTGGCAGCAGGCCTTGCCTTTTCGTGTGGAGGTGGTGAAAAAGCAGCAGAGACGAGCACTGAAACTGCTTCTGCCGATGCCGCCCCTGTGGAGGTTTCCTTAGAAGACAAATACAAAGATGATCCCGTGTACATCAAGGGATTGGAAAAAGTGAAGGGATCCGATTGTACAGGTTGCCACCAAGTGGACCGTAAATTGATTGGACCTTCCTATGCCGATGTCGCTGCCAAATACGAGAATACGGAAGAAAATGTCGCCATGCTTGCACAAAAAGTAATTGCTGGTGGAGTAGGTGTTTGGGGTGAAATCCCGATGTCAGCTCATCCAAACTTGTCTGAAGAAGATGCGACCGATATGGTACGCTATGTTTTACTCTTGAAAAAATAAGTCATGAAAACTAAAATCATAGCGCTAGTCGCAAGTGCTGCTATTGGCATGGCCTTTATTCAAGGGCCAAAGGAGGAAAAAAAGCCTACTTCCAGCCAAGAAAACCCTGTTGCAGATTGGACTCCTCTCTTTGATGGAAAAACCTTTGCAGGTTGGTCCAAGTACGGTGGAGGCGCCGTAGGCAAGGCTTGGAAGATCCAAAACGGTGAATTGTACCTGGATGCGGCCAACAAGGCAGGATGGCAAACCGGTGATGGAGGCGATATCGTCACTGCAGAGGAGTATGAGAATTTTCATTTCAAGTACGAGTGGAAAATTGCTCCCAATGGAAATAGTGGGGTGATTTTTCTAGTGCATGAAGCTAAAGAATATCCGTATCCTTGGCAGACTGGACCTGAGATGCAGGTGCTGGACAACGCAGGTCACCCAGATGCTAAAATCATCAGCCACAGAGCGGGTGATCTATACGATTTGATCGTGAGCAGCCAGGAGACCGTGAAGCCAGCTGGCGAGTGGAATCAGGCCGAGATCCGAATCAACAAAGGCAAACTGGATTTCTTTTTGAATGGGGTGAATATCGTTTCTACCCAGTTGTTTACCCCGGAGTGGGAAGCGCTAATTGCAAAAAGTAAGTTCAAGAGCATGCCTGGATTTGGCAAGTTCAAGAAAGGAAAAATTGCCTTGCAGGATCACGGAGATGTGGTGCATTACCGCAACTTGATGATTAAGAAATTATAAGTGATGCAAGAGCCGAGAGGCAAGAACCAAGATATTTGACTATATCTGGGGGTTTATTTTAAACCACATAGGCACATAGGGTTTTTTCTAGGTGTCTATGTGGTTTTATTTTTAGCGAGACAAGAGGCAAGATATTAGACGCCTCTGAGTTTTTAGTTTAACCACATAAGGCAAGTAGGGATTTTCTATGTGGTTTTTTTGAGAAGCACTATAAAATGAGTTGAATAAAAAAGCAGGCTTTCGGCCTGCTTTTTTTGTGATCCCGCTGGGATTCGAACCCAGGACCCATACATTAAAAGTGTATTGCTCTACCAGCTGAGCTACGGAATCGGTAATTAAAATAAAAAGCGGAAGGTCTTTCCGCTTTTTATCGTGATCCTGTCAGGACTCGAACCTGAAACCTACTGCTTAGAAGGCAGTTGCTCTGTCCAGTTGAGCTACAGGACCTGGTGACTACTTCTAGTCAAATAAAGTCGGGGTGGCAGGATTCGAACCTACGACCTCCACATCCCAAATGTGGCGCGATACCGGGCTACGCTACACCCCGAAACTTTTTACT
>JBIIGH010000142.1:0-6440 GCA_044236565.1 Algoriphagus sp.
CAGCAGAGAAATATTCGCGGTTCATGCGAGCAATGTTGGTAATGGAAATGCCTTTTGGACATTCTGCCTCACATGCACCTGTATTGGTACAAGCACCGAAGCCTTCGGAATCCATCTGAGCCACCATTTTTTCCGCTCTCGTTTTGCGCTCCACTTGCCCTTGAGGCAATAAGGCCAACTGAGAAACTTTGGCAGAGGTGAAAAGCATGGCAGAGGCATTTTTGCAGGCCGCTACACAGGCTCCGCAACCGATACACTGGGCTGCATCCATGGCCAAATCCGCGATAGTTTTTGGGATTGGAATTTCGTTGGCATCAGGTACTCCACCAGTATTGACAGACACATAGCCACCTGCTTGAATGATTCGATCAAAAGCCGAACGATTGACTACCAAGTCTTTGACCACTGGGAAAGCCTTGGCTCTCCAAGGTTCAATAGTGATGGTCTCTCCGTCAGAGAAGGAACGCATGTGCAACTGGCAGGTGGTAGTCTGCAAGGGTCCATGAGGTTTGCCATTGATGTAGAGCGAACACATCCCACAAATCCCCTCTCGGCAGTCGTGGTCAAAGTGTACGGGATCCTCACCTCTTTCCGTGAGCTGATCATTCAATACATCCAACATCTCTAAGAAAGACATGTCTTTGGAAACATGGTCTGCCACATAGGTCGCAAATCCACCCTTATCCGCTGCATTTTTCTGTCTCCAGATTTTTAAAGTCAATTTCATCTGTCTACGCTAGTTTTATATAAGGTCAATGACTTTGATTTTCATTTTAATTGAAAAAGACAAAGTCTTTTGAGCTGATTGCCTACAAATTATTTATATGAACGCTGGGTAAGTTTGACATTTTCGAAGACCAGCTCCTCTTTGACAAGTTCCTCCTCCTGGCCTTCTCCTAGGTATTTCCAGGCGGCCACGTAGGCATAATTTTCGTCATCACGAAGGGCTTCCCCATCTGGAGTTTGGTATTCTTCTCTAAAGTGTCCTCCACAGGATTCGTTTCTGTTGAGTGCATCGTCCACCATCAGTTCTCCCAATTCCAAGAAGTCCGCTACTCGATTGGCCTTTTCTAGGGTTTGGTTGAGTTCCTCATTGGTACCCATTACCTTCACGTTGGACCAGAATTCCTTTTTCAAAGCTTGAATTTCAGCTTTAGCGCCTTTGAGTCCTTCCTCAGTTCGGGCCATGCCGCACTCATTCCACATGATTTTACCCAATCGCTTGTGGAAATAATCCACAGGCTTGGTACCATTGATGTTTAGTAGTGTGTTGATTCGACCTTGAACTTCCTCCTTGATTCTGGCAAATTCAGGATGGGTATCATCCACTTGCTTTGGAGCAAGCTGTGCCAAATAGTCCCCTACGGTATAAGGCGCTACAAAGTATCCATCTGCCAAGCCCTGCATCAAGGCAGAAGCGCCCAGACGATTGGCTCCGTGCTCAGAGAAGTTAGCCTCTCCAAGCGCATACAAACCGGGTACAGTGGTCATCAAATTGTAATCCACCCATAATCCACCCATGGTGTAATGCACCGCTGGATAGATCATCATTGGCATCTCGTATGGATCCTCTCCAGTGATCTGCTTGTACATATCAAAGAGGTTGCCGTACTTCTGTTCGATGATTTTTCGCGTATCGCGCTTGATCGCATCACGGAAGTCTAGGTATACGGCTTCACCCGTTTCATTGACCCCACGACCCTCATCGCATACGTATTTCGCAT
Organism: Algoriphagus sp.; assembly: GCA_044236565.1. GTDB lineage: Bacteria > Bacteroidota > Bacteroidia > Cytophagales > Cyclobacteriaceae > Algoriphagus. Next base: position 1,725 of record JBIIGH010000142.1, read on the forward strand.
TTCGGGAAGCTACATCTCGGGGAACCAAGTTTCCGAAGGAAGGATACTTGCGCTCCAAGAAATAGTCGCGATCTTCCTCCTTGATATCGTTTGCTTTGATCTGTCCTTTTCGAAGTTTATCAGCGATCTCTTGCGTAGCTGGAACCCAGACTCTTCCGTCATTTCGGAGGGATTCAGACATCAAGGTCAACTTCGACTGGTGGTCTCCAGATACCGGGATACAGGTAGGGTGAATCTGCGTAAAGCAAGGGTTGGCAAAAAACGCCCCACGCTTGTGTGCTCTCCAAGCAGCGGTTACATTCGAACCCATCGCATTGGTGGAAAGGAAAAATACGTTGCCGTATCCGCCAGTACACAAGAGCACCGCATGTGCTGCATGCGTTTCTACAGCTCCAGTAATCAAGTTACGCGTCACAATGCCCTTTGCATGGCCATCAATGACCACCAAATCCATCATTTCGGTACGTGGAAATAACTTCACCTTGCCATTGGCTACCTGACGACTCAACGCCGAATAGGCACCCAACAACAATTGCTGTCCCGTTTGGCCACGGGCATAAAAAGTACGGGACACTTGAGCCCCACCAAAGGAGCGGTTGGCCAGAAGCCCTCCATATTCACGGGCAAAAGGAACTCCTTGAGCCACGCATTGGTCGATAATTTTTACCGAAACTTCTGCAAGACGGTAGACGTTGCCTTCACGAGCACGGTAATCTCCACCCTTGATGGTATCGTAGAATAATCTGTAAATAGAGTCTCCGTCGTTCTGGTAGTTTTTTGCTGCATTGATTCCCCCTTGCGCTGCAATAGAGTGCGCTCTTCTAGGGCTATCTTGGAAGCAAAAAGCCTTCACATTGTAACCGAGCTCCGCAAGGGAAGCTGCTGCGGATGCACCGGCCAAACCAGTACCTACGACAATCACATCGTATTTACGCTTGTTGGCAGGATTGACGAGCTTGCTTGAAAACTTGTGCTTAGTCCATTTTTCTGCCAAAGGACCAGCAGGTATTTTGGAATCTAGTATCATACGGGACTATTTAGTAGCTAGTGAAGTGTATGTAAAGAGGCATGGCTGCAAACAAGGAAGGTACCAGGATGCAGTAGAGGGTACCCACCATCTTGATGGCAGGAGAATATTTTTTATGGTTGAGTCCCAAGGTCTGGAATGCCGAGGCAAATCCATGAGATAGGTGAAATCCAAGAAACACCATGGAAATCACATACAAGGCCACCATCCACACTTGCTTGAAAGCTTCATTGACGATGAGGTACAGGTTTTTGTATTCTTCCCCTTCGTAGGTCACCATGGGAACCTCTCCCCAGTGCATTTGTGCCCAAAAGCTTTGCAGATGGACTACCAAGAAAATAAGAATGATCGTTCCCAATACGCCCATGTTGCGAGAAGACCAGGCGGAGTTGGTGCTGCCTTTGGAGGTGGAATAGGAAACCGGACGAGCAGACTTGTTGTGCTGGGAAAGTAAAATGGAATAGACGATGTGTCCAATCACCGAAATGTAGGTCAGGTAGGACAGCAACTTTACTGCTGGATTAGTAGTCATAAACTTGGCATACATGTTAAATGCCTGACCTCCATCTCCTTTAAACAGAAGCAAATTTCCTGACACGTGCCCTGTCAAAAACAGGATAAGAAAAAGACCGGTCAGCGCCATAATCAATTTTCTTCCGAGGGTGCTATTCAAGGTTTTGGTAACCCAACTCATAAATAATTAAGATTAGTTTAAAACAAACTGGTTTTGCTATTCAATTGGCCAAATTTACATCCGAGAAGGCTAGTATCCAATCCGTGCAAGTACCGCTTTCTTATTTTTAACGATTCTAAATAAGGTTAAAATTATTCGGTTAAATCAGGTAATTTTTACGATTCACCAACAGTCTGATCAATTTTATTGTTTTAATTTTTGATGGTTTTTCTCCCTCCATCCGTTTACTTCGTATACACAGAAAATTTGGAGTGAATTCATCCCATTTGAAGCCATTCTCAATACCCAGTTTAATCTTTGAATAGTCACCTTGACCGATATGAAGCTTAGAATTTATTTTATTCTTTTTTGCATCACATTTTTTTCTGCCCTGGATACAGCATGGGCGACCCACATCCGCGCGGGTGAGATCATTGCAGAACGAATTTCGGTTCAAACACTGACCTACCGAATCACCGTAGTCGGTTACACAGATACGCGTTCGTCTGTCGTCTTCGGCCCGGGTCGTATCAATTTTGGAGACGGTCGGGAAGAGCAGCTTAACACAAAAAGTGATTTTTCGCTGGTCGAAGACTTAGGGGACTTGATCGAAAAAAACACATTCGTCATCACGCACACGTTTCAGGGGCCCGGTAAGTACAAGATTCGTTTCTTGGAATTCAACAGAAATGACCTGACTCTGAACATGAATAATTCGGTGGACACCCCATTTTATGTGGAAACCGAAATCACAATTGATCCCTTTATCGGGGTCAACAACTCCCCTGTTTTGACCATCCCACCCGTGGACAATGGCGCCGTAAATGTGCGCTACATTCACAACCCAGGGGCATACGATCCAGATGGAGACAGCCTTTCTTACAAAATTGAAATTCCTAAGCAAGGATTTGAGCGTGTAGTCAACAATTACCGAGATCCTGCAAGCGCAGAGTTTAGTAAGAATAAGGAGGATGGAACAGGGCCTGCATTTTTGAGAGTAGACGCCATTTTTGGGGATCTCGTCTGGGATGCTCCTGGCACCGCAGGGCAGTATAGTGTTGCGATGCGAATCACGGAATGGCGAAAAATCGATGGGAAGTATGTGGAAATCGGCTATGTAGTTCGAGATATGCAGATTATCATTGAAAACTCGAACAACAAACGACCCAAACTTATCCTTCCACCCGACCTCTGCGTGGTGGCAGGCACACGGATTCAGGAAATCATCCAAGGAGAGGATCCGGATGGAGACCCCATCAAAATTGAGGTTTTTGGGGAACCCATTGAAATCAACACCTCTCCAGCGACCTATAAGCCAGAAAATAAGTTTCAGCCCCAGCCGGGAATTGTAAATTTTGATTGGCAAACGGTCTGCAATCATGTCCGGGAACGGGAGTATGAGGTACGGGTACGGATCACCGACCAACCGCGTTCGGGCCCTAAATTGGTAGACATCCAAACTTGGAAAATAAAAGTGATCGGTCCTCCACCCGTTTGGGATGAGCTAGAGCAGCTACCGGGTAGAACGGTAAAGTTGAACTGGGATCCTTACACCTGTGCTACCTCTGCTCAAGAAATGCAGGTCTGGAGAAGGATTAATTCGGATCCTTACGAGCCAGATTCTTGTGAAACAGGCATTCGCGGCGGGTATGAGCTGGTCGGAACCACCGACATGACCACTACTACTTTTACGGATAAAAACGGCGGAGAAGGACTCGCTCCTGGCAATACCTATTGCTACCGATTGGTAGCCGCATTCCCTACCCCAAGGTTAGGTGAAAGCATTGTTTCGGATGAAATCTGCATCACCATTGATGTGGATGTCCCCATCCTCACCAACGTAAGCATTACAAGCACAGATGAAAAAGATGGGGAAATTTTTGTCAAATGGACTCCACCCTACGACTTGGATAAAATCCAATTTCCAGGCCCTTATTCCTATGAATTGATCCGAAGCGAAGGATTTACAGGCGCTCAAAATCGTGTGTCTTTGGGGAAAACAGCGGATACCTTGTTCACCGACAAAAAATTGAATACCAAAAACCTTGTCTACAATTACAAGGTGGTGTTATTGGACAACAACATCAAGATTGACACTTCTAGCTCAGCATCCTCGGTTCGACTCGAGCCTACGATCATTAATGAAGCGATTGAACTCAAATGGTCCTTTACTGTTCCTTGGAACAATTCCATCGCCCAATACAAACACGAGGTGTATCGCAACCGTACGGATGCTGCTGCAGCGGATGTAGCCAATTTTGTGAAAATCGCCGAAGTGGATGTGACACAGAAAGGATCCATCTACCTCGATAACGGAAGTTTCAATGGGGTCAAATTGAAAAAGGATTTGGAGTATTGCTACTACGTCATTACCAAAGGGGCTTACAATGTAGCTGGACTCGTGTATCCCCTCGAAAATAGATCTCAAATCATCTGTGCCAAACCAGATGACAACCGCCTTCCATGTGCACCAGTGCTTACTTTTGATGGGCCAGAGTGTACCGCATATGTTGCGGAACAATCCTGTGGCACGATTACTTACAGGCATGAATTGAGTTGGAAGCCCAATTTCAGTGGTACTTGTGACGATCAACTCAGTGGCTACCGCCTGTACTTCAATCCAGAGGGTACTCCGGATGGAACCTTCACCCGCATTGGTCAATATTCCGCGATACAGCTTCGAGCTACCTTGAGCAATCTTGCCAACTACAAAGGCTGTTATTACATCACCGCAGTGGATCGCTCTGGAAATGAAAGCCCAAAAAGTAATGTGGTCTGTGTCGACAACTGTCCAAACTACCTCCTTCCGAATGCTTTCTCCCCCAATGGCGATGGGCTCAACGATACCTTTATGGCGTTTGATAATCCTTTCTCAAAATGCCCACGATTTGTCACCCAAGTGGAACTCTTTATCGTAAACCGCTGGGGTACGGAGGTATTTCGCTATGCCAGCCAATCCGCCACTGAAAATGATCCTTTTATCCGTTGGAATGGAAAAGATCAGGATGGAAATGAA
>JBIIGH010000143.1:0-6363 GCA_044236565.1 Algoriphagus sp.
TTACTCTAATCGTAGCCGTAACCGGGGAAGTCCCAGTGTTCAACGCAGTAAAGGAAGCAATCCCCGTCGCATTGCCCGTGCTGCTCGCTGCCAAGCCGATCGATGGGGTGTCGTTGGTCCAACTGTAGGTAGTCGTGCCGCCAGTATTCAACGTCCCAAAAGTGATCGCCGTAGTCGATGAGCCAACACACAATACCTGGTCATCTATCGAATTAACCTGGCCACTCGGATTTACCGTAACCTTTACCACCTCAGGGGTACCCGCACACCCACCAATGTATGGCGTGATCGTATAGGTCACCTCTCCTGTACTCGTGCCACTATTTATTAACGTCTGATTTATCTCAGTTTTTGTCCGAGTAAGGTCTGAGGCTTGCCCAGTAATCAATCCCCCGCTGGGAACCACGCTTACCGTTGCTGTCCATTGATAAGTAACTGCTGTAGTACCAACCACTGAACTAGTTAAATCAATATTGGTGTTCTCGCCCGAACAAATCGCAAAATCAGCTATGGCATTAACACGGGCAACCGGATTTATAATTAATTCAATGGGATCATTATAGTTTGGATTATCTAAATCCACAGATGTCCCGCTATTTACGACTATCACTCCAAAAGTTGTGGTCGCAACCACCTCAGGTAAATTGATCAAAAGTGGTAGAGAACCTACCAAAGGACCTTGATCAATTATCCATTTTGATGGGTCTAAAGGGTCTTTCTTTAAAACATAAAAGTCATAGGTACCATTACCGTCTAAAACATCAATTATTTGATATGTTCTTGCACATCTATTGAAGCTGTCGATATTAATAGACGGCATTAAACTAGAAGAGCTTTGCTTATTCACACCCCCCCAAAAAGCATTTACCCCTAGCGCAAACGCCAAAAGAAAAAGTGTAAGTACCAGCCTTTTCATTGAGAAAAAATTAGAAAAGTGAAAAAAATAAGCGCCTTATTTATTACAATAGGCCTAAAAAATCTTAGATAAATGAAATTTTTAAAAAAAGTGGGCTCCGGCCGTGTGGACAAAATGTCCCAATAAAAATCTAGAAGTTGCTTGTGGGTAAACTTCATTTTTTTGCTACTCATCCAAGAAGGGACCAAGGTCCCCAACAGATTTAGGGTTGCAAGTAGCTTAATTTACAATTTCCGTGCCCCATTTCTAAATTTTCGAGGGTAATCCTCTTTTTTATTTTTCCCCAACCCCTGATTTCCAATCGCTTCCCCACAGGTGTTTACTTTTGTAGTCCTTTCGGAAGGAACTGCCTACCTTTGTTCCTCCACGATCACCGACCGCATGACCTATTCCGACTGGATCCATTCCACCTCCACACAGCTCTCCATCTACCCCAAGGAGGAGGCCGAAAACCTGGTTTTCTGGTTGCTGGAGCACCATCTCGGAGTGAAAAGATCGGATTTGCACCTTGCTACCCCCACAGAACTCCCAAGTGCCCTACTGGCGGATTTCCAGCGCCTCCTGACCGGGGAACCCATTCAATACATTCTTGGAGAGGCCCCGTTTTATGGACGCTCTTTTGCCGTTACGCGGGATACGCTGATTCCACGAAACGAAACCGAAGAGCTCGTTCACCGCATCCTCAAAGAAAATCCAAGCCCTGGGCTACGCGTTTTGGATCTAGGAACAGGTACCGGCTGCATCCCCATCAGCTTGGCATTGGAACTCAAGTCCCCAAAAGTCTATGCACTAGATGTATCGGCTGCCGCCCTGGAAGTTGCCCGCAAAAATGCGGCAGCACTGGGGGCCCAAGTGGAGTTTTTGGAGGGGAACCTGTTGGGGAAAATCCCAGAAGTAGCCCCCTTGGACCTGATTGTATCCAATCCCCCCTACGTCCCGCTGCGTGACCAAGCAGAAATACATACCAATGTGCTTAATTTTGAACCCCATTTGGCACTTTTTGTGCCGGACGAGGACCCGCTTTTGTTTTACCGTGCCATCGGCAACTGGGGACAGAAGCTGCTAAAAAGTAGGGGAAAATTGTACCTCGAGATCTACGAGAATCTAGCGGATGAACTGGTACAACTCTTGCTGTCGCAAGGCTATCTGCTCCCGCAAGTCCACCAAGACCTCAATGGCAAAAACCGGATGATTTCCTGTATTTGGCCTTAATTCAACCTTAAAAACCTATACCTATGAAACTTCAAGACTTCGGATTGCTCGCTATTCGCCTTCTTTCTGGAGGCATGATGCTTACCCATGGAATCCCCAAGTTTGGCCGCCTCTTCGGCGAGGGTCCTGTAAAATTTGCCGACCCTTTTGGGCTGGGTCCTGAGATTAGTTTGGGCATGGTCCTCTTTGCTGAGGTAGGTTGCTCCCTCTTGGTGATGCTAGGCTTTAAAACGCGCTGGGCTACCCTGCCTCTTCTTTTCACCATGCTGATGGCATCATTTTATGCGCATGGAAATGACCCTTTTTCGGACAAGGAACTTTCCTTGCTCTTCTTTACACTCTTTTTATCAATTCTAATTTCCGGCGGAGGACGGTTTTCTTTGGATCACATCCGCTATTTTAAAGCTTCCTAAGAATCTTGTCTACCTACACTGCTATTTCGAATGTAAACCTCACTTTATAGCCTGGTGCTTCCCTTGGTTTTTTGGTCCTACCAAAGGAAAGATCTTCGCTTAACCAGTTAATTACTGTTTGTCCGCTCCCAACTTCCAGTCCACCCAGGCATCGAGCTGCTTGACGGATTTTGGACGTAGCAAAAGCTTCCCCTCCTGGTCAATCAAGTAAAAAGAAGGGGAACTAGACACATAGTAGTCTTGCACCACTTGGGTGTCCCATTTCTTGTAATCCGAAAAGGCGATAAAGGGCATACCCTCAGAATAGGCTTGGAAAGCTTTGGGGTCGGTATCCAAAGAAACAAAAATAGCTTCCAACCCAAGTCCTTTCCACTTTTCATACAAGGGAATTAACTCCCCCATCGCCTCCGAGCAGGCTGGGCACCAACTGGCACCCACGATCACCAAGCGATACGCTGCGGTTACTTCAGACAAACGAGTTGGATAGGGATTTGGCTTGCCTTGAAGCAGAACATCCCCTGTGAACTGAATTTCAGGTACAAGTGCCCCCACCTTCATTGCACGATAGCCCTCCAATTGTCTGGCTAATCGTGGTTGCAGGGAGACCTTATTTTGTTCGAGCACCTTGAGGGCCAGGTATTCTGCCGCCTGCGTCAAACTGCGGCGCTCCAAGAGCTCCAGCACATAGGCTACTACCTCATTGTACCGCAACTCGTCTTTTTCCAAAGTCTTCAAAATGGCGTCCAAGGACAACTCCATTTTTTGATAATTCTCCTCAAGGGATCCTCCGGAGTTTTCCAATAACCAAAACTGACTTTCAAATAAATCTCGAAAAAGTCCACTTTTGGCCAATCGCGGATCCGCATAGTCCATACCCCGAAAAGCAGCGATAGTTTGCGGAAGCTCCGCAGTTAGGTACTGAGCAACAGCTCCCACAGAACTCACAAGCTTTCGAATGGGTAAAAACCAACGGACAAAACTATCGGTGGGTAGGGAGCCAATAAAGGCTTCATCTTCTTTTTGAATTCGTAAAAGCTCAGTTTGAATCGCCTGATTCGGTACCTGCTGGGTTGCAAAAAGTGGGTCGTTCTGATAGAGGTTTTGCAGGTAACCCCATGCACTCAAGGCCTGCTCACGCTTGCCCTGCTCTAGGGTATACTGCTCAAACCAGCGGTTTTCTTTCCCCTCTAAGGCACGAATGCTACTTGCATCGCCTAAAACTTGGCCCTCCAAGCGGACCCCCTCTTTCTCCAAAATCACCACAAAAGGTTTCTTATCTTCTCCAGAAAGAAAGGCGACTCCATAATCTGCAGCAGCATAGGATAAGGTAAATTGCCCTTTTTCATCTGCTTTGGTGCTCCCTATCGAATAAGTAGCCAATCCCTTTGCACCTTCCAAGCTAATCGTTTGGTTGGAAAGGGAAGGAAAGGTTCCAGATAGAGTTTGGGCCATGACGGAAACCCCAACAAAAAATACAGCACACAAGAGAACAAAGCTTCTTTTCATACGGCCACTTCTAGTAGATAATACCATCAAATGTATCTAAAAATTCAAGCAGATTAGCTTAAAAAAATCAAGGAAAAAAGGATCCCTAGTCCTAGTTTTTGATGCATCGAACGGAATAGCCACGCGCACGTGCATAAGGATTATGAAAGGTGCGGGTAGAATAATAGGCAAATGCTTCGGCATCTTTGGAACTATTCCCACCACTCACTGTACTGGTCCAAAGAAAGCCATAAGGCACTGAAGTTGTTCCTGCTAACGATTCATCATAAATCACTCCCAATTCATCTCGCCAACCTGCATAGGGCAATTTTAAAAACGAATTAAAAGCTTTTACTCCAGTATCAAAATCGATTTTTTCATTGTCAAATTCTGTTTTCGTTGGAATCCGAAACCCTGAAGGACAAGGGTTATTCTCTCCTGCTATTCCTTGCCATAAGTTATTGTTTTGAGTGCTCCGCCAATCGTCAGAAACACTATTTCTTATTACTAGGAAATCACCGTGACCAGGCTGATCCAAACTTGTTGGCCCATTTCGGGTACGCGAATCCCGACACTGATGCCCATCAGCTCCTCTTCCCCATTGGTACAAATCGCCAAAGCCTAAGTCATCCGTAATGGATTCAGCTACACGCTCTGCGCCGAGATTACGATCCATCCACTTTTTTCCAGTACGAGGACTTGTGACCTCGACCACGGCAGTTTGAAATTTTGGATTACAATTCACATGGCCAGGAGGAAAAGAAGAAGGGGTTGACTTGAGCTGTCCTCCAAAAAGTTGAGCCTGAAGCTGTCCAACACCATAAAAGTTGACCAGCAAAACAATGAATAACATCTTTTTCATACCTGTTTAGTTTTCGGTAGCCATACTGACATATATCACTGATCCTACAGCAATAAAGGAATAAATATGGGCTTTAGTAGAAGTCAGGATAGTTGTACCCATGTATTTGAAAGTAAATCCTGATGCAGAAAATGTAGGCAATCCCGAGTTGGTGGTTCTAGTGAGAACCAGGGTATAGGCACCCCCATCCTTTATGCTTGATAAGGTATAGGAAGGATTAGCCCCACCGGCACTGGTGTAAGCCAAGTTACTGGATCCAAAATCAATAGTCGCACTTGTTCCCGCATTGTGTGATGTCGCATTGGTAGCCGCTTTTTGAAATTGCTTAGTCCCACCAATGCTTTGATCGGCGCTGAGGTCCACAAAGTTTTTGGTAGAAGACCCTGTCCCCCCCGCAGTAATAGGCAAGGTACCAGTAGTAAGGGCACTTGTACTCGATGCATACACTGCGCCACCGCTTGAAAATGAAGTTAACCCTGTACCTCCTCTAGTGGTGGCAATCGTACCTCCATTCCAGGTACCCGCAGTGATCGTTCCTACGGTGGCGATATCTGTACCAACCAACTTACTTGCCTCAATACTCCCCGCTAGCATGGCGTTGGTGACTTTACTTGTCCCTATAGTAGTAACAAGTCCTGTAGTGGTTACATCACCTGAAAGTGCCCCTGCAGTCTGAAGCGTACCCCCACTAACTGTAACAATACCTGTTCCAGAAGGTGCTGGCCCTGCAGGTCCTGTAGCACCTGTGGGACCCGTAGCTCCATTCGTGCCATTTATCCCGTTTGTACCATTTGTTCCTGCCTGACCTTGGGCTCCTGTCGGTCCAGTCGCTCCTGTCGGTCCAGTAAGACCCTGCGCTCCAGTAGCTCCTTGAGGACCGGTTGCACCTGTAGCTCCAGTAGAACCCTGTGCGCCAGTAGCCCCCGTAGCTCCTGTTGGACCAATTAAGGAAACTCCTGTAGGCCAAGTACTGCTTGCTTTCGGACCAAAAAGGGTATTGGTAAGGGTATTCAGGTAAAAATCACCATCCACTCCCGTGCCTGAACTAGGAATAGTAGTCCCATTTGCTATGGTTTTTCCATTCGCTCCTGTAGCACCAGTAGCTCCATCCGTGCCGTTTGTACCATTTGTGCCATTTGTTCCTGTCTGACCTTGCGCACCTGTCGCTCCTCGTGGACCTTCGGGACCTGTTGGACCTGTAGCTCCTGTAGAACCCTGTGCACCAGTAGCTCCTGTAGAACCCTGTGCGCCAGTAGCTCCCGTTGGACCAATTAAGGAAACTCCTGTAGGCCAAGTGCCGCTTGCTTTTGGACCAAAAAGGGTATTGGTAAGGGTATTTAGGTAAAAATCACCATCCACTCCCGTGCCTGAACCAGGATTAGTAGTCCCATTTGCTATGGTTTTTCCATTCGCTCCTGTAGCCCCCGTGGCTCCATCCGTGCCGTTTGTACCATTTGTACCATTTGTTCCTGTCT
>JBIIGH010000144.1:0-6343 GCA_044236565.1 Algoriphagus sp.
CGCAGCATATCCCCGCTCTGCAATATCATTCATCCTACCGGTTCGGATCTGCACTTCCACCCACTGCCCTGTAGTACTCATCACTGTGGTATGGAGAGACTCGTAGCCATTGGAGCGCGGCGTACTGATCCAATCCCGCAACCGGTTGGGATTGGGCCGATAAAAATCAGTGACGATGGAATAAGCTTGCCAACAGTCTGCCTTCTCATTGTCGAGCTCACTGTCTAAAATAATCCGGACGGCAAACAGGTCAAACACCTCCTCAAAGGGAATGCCCTGCGTTTTCATCTTATTAAAAATAGAATAGACGGACTTGGGTCGTCCTTTAATCGTAAATCGGAACCCCTGACGAATCAATTCATCTTCTACCGGCTGGATGAAGCTTTTGATGAATTTATTGCGGTAACTTTTAGATTCGTTGATTTTGTGAACAATATCCTGGTAGGATTCAGTGTCCGTATACTTCAAAAATAAATCCTCTAGCTCTGATTTGATGGCATAAAGTCCTAGACGATGTGCCAAAGGCGCATAGAGGTACATGGTCTCGGAAGCGATCTTCAACTGTTTGTTGCGCGGCATGCTTCCCAAAGTCCGCATGTTATTCAGTCGGTCAGCCAATTTGATCAAAATCACACGGACATCATCCGAAAGCGTGAGCAACATCTTTCTGAAATTCTCCGCTTGCTGGGAGCTTCCGTATTCGAAGACTCCGGAAATTTTGGTTAGGCCATCGATAATGGTCATCACCTTGTATCCAAAATCACGCTCAATGTCCTCCAACTCCAGATCCGTGTCTTCCACTACATCGTGTAGCAAGGCAGAGATGATGGAGGTAGTTCCCAATCCGATCTCTTCCACACAGATCAGCGCCACCTCAAGCGGATGATAGATGTAAGGCTCACCCGACTTCCGACGCATGTCTTTGTGCGCCTCCAAGGATATCGTAAAGGCCTTCTTAATCAGCTTGGTATCTCCCGATTTTAAAATAGGCTTTGCTTGTCGGAGCAACCTACGGTATCGTTTGAGTATTTCATTCCGCTCTTCCGCTACATCAGCTTGGATCATTTGCGATTTTATTTGAGTTCAAATTTGATAGGTATTGGAACAGAATTCCACATTTTTTGGAATTTTTTTTTCATTGCCTTGCAGTAAATTAGAATATGTCTTTACCTTTGCATCCACAATTGGAAATGAGTACTTATTTTCAATTGGTCACATGCGGATGTGGCGAAATTGGTAGACGCACTAGACTTAGGATCTAGCGCCGCGAGGCATGGGGGTTCGAGTCCCTCTATCCGCACCCTACTAGCCCTCAATCCCTACCCTGCCCAACAGGAAAGAGATTGAGGGTTTTTAATTCAACACCAGTTAATTGAACATACTTTGGAAATTACAGTAGACAAGCACACCGCAAATCAAGCTTCTATTAAAATTAAGCTAATTGAGGCAGATTATCAACCGAAGGTTGATGCTAAACTTAAAGACTACGCCAAAAAGGCTGTAATCCGAGGCTTTCGCCCAGGAAAAGCGCCAATCACCATGGTAAAAAGCATGTACGGCGTGTCCCTACTTGTAGAAGAAATCAATACTATCCTGGGAGAATCCCTCAACAATCACCTCAAAGAACAAACTTTTAAGGTATTGGGTGAGCCACTTCCTGTAGAAAAAGTAGAAGAGTCCATCGACTGGAAAAACCAAAAGGATTTTGAATTCGAATACAAAATCGGGTTTGTAGAGACAATCGATGTGAAACTAGATTCATCCATTAAAGGAATCAACTACAGCATCAAAGTTGACCAAAAACTGATCAATGAGACAGTTGACAACCTGACTTCTCAATATGGTGAAAGCACCAATCCAGAAGTTTCTGAAGCTGCTGACTTTATCTACGGGGACTTGAAATCGACGGCAACTGATTTTTCAAAAACGACTTCTGTAGATACTACCAAACTTTCCAAAAAATTAGCTGGAAAATTCATCGGCCTAAGCAAGGATGCAGTCGTGGAATTTGATGCAAAGGAGGTTAAGAAAGACGAGTGGACTGCAGGTTTTGGACTTTCCGACGAAGAAGCTGATGCAGCCAAGGATAGCTACGCTTTTGTAGCGAAAAACATCAATCGAAAAGCAAAGGCGGAACTCAACCAAGAATTTTTCGATAAAATCTTCGGGCCAGATCAGGTGAAAACCAAGAAAGAGTTCGAAGATAAAGTAAAAGAAACCCTTCAAGGAAGCTACGATAGAGAATCTAAGGTTTATACCGAAGAGGAACTGAAGAAACTAATCGTTGAAAAAACCAACCTTTCACTTCCTGATGCTTTCTTGAAAGAATGGTTGATCAAAGCCAACGAAGGAAAAGTAACTGAGGCCGAGGTGGAAGCTGAATATCCATTGTATGCCAAGCAACTTTCTTGGTCTTTAATTTCCAACCAAGTCGCAAAAGAACATGCCATACAAGCTGAGCATGCCGATGTAATTGAGAAAACAAAGGAAATGATCCGTGAGCAATTCGCATCCTCTGGTTTGGGTTCACAAATGGAGTCCAGCATGGACTTGTTTGTAGACAACTACCTGAAAGGAAACGAAGGTCAGAATTACATGAATTTGATGACCTCCGTACAAAATGAAAAGGTGCTTGCCTTGATCCAAGAGAAAATAAAAATGACCGATAAAAATTTATCGATTGATGAATTCAAGGAACTTTTGGACAAGTAATCGAATTATGATTTATATTGAAAAGTCCTTTTTTAAAGGACTTTTTTAGTTTTGTCTCCTAGAACAACCCAAGACATGATCAACAAGGAAGAATTCAGAAAATACGCCATTCATAACCAAGGCGTTAGTGGTACGGCATTTGACCAATACACCACACATATTGAAAACATGACCCGCTCGGTTATTGAAGAGCGTCCGCAAAATTTCAGAGAAATCGACGTGTTTTCTCGATTGATCATGGATCGCATCATTTTTCTGGGTACTGGTGTAGACGACCATATTGCTAATATTATCGTCGCGCAACTCCTATTCTTGGAATCAGTAGATTCCAAAAAAGATGTGCTCCTATACATCAACAGCCCAGGCGGATCAGTTACTGCTGGCCTTGGCATCTACGACACCATGCAATACATCGGTCCAGACGTAGCCACGATTTGCACGGGCATCGCTGCTTCTATGGGAGCGGTTTTGTTGGCCGGTGGTGCGAAGAACAAGCGTTCCGCACTTCAGCATTCCCGAGTGATGATTCACCAGCCTTCTGGAGGCATGCAAGGACAATCTTCCGACATGGAGATCTCCTTGAAACTTATCCTAGCCATGCGTCAGGAACTGTACCAAATTCTGGCCAATCACACCGGCAAATCTTTCGAAGAAATTGAAAAGGATTCCGATAGAGATTACTGGTTGAGAGCCCCAGAAGCAAAAGAATACGGCTTAATCGACGAAGTATTAGTTAAAAAAACCACCTAATGGCTCAAACCACCTGCTCCTTCTGCGGTAGAAATAAGAAAGATGTAGATCTATTGGTGTCGGGTATCTCTGCCCACATCTGTAATCTATGCATTGAACAAGCCTTTGAAATTGTTGGTGAGGACAAGAAGAACAAGAAATTAAGTTCCAAACCTGCCTTCAACCTCAAAAAACCAAAGGAACTTACCGAATACCTAGACCACTACGTGATCGGGCAAGAAGATGCCAAAAAGGTGCTTACCGTAGCCGTTTACAATCACTACAAGCGCTTGCAGCAAAAGCAAGAGGCGGATGAAGTGACCATCGAAAAGTCAAACATCATCATGGTAGGTGACACCGGAACCGGCAAAACCTACCTTGCCAAAACGCTAGCCAAAATTCTAGAGGTACCATTCTGCATCGCAGATGCCACTGTACTTACCGAGGCAGGATATGTTGGGGAAGATGTAGAAAGCATCCTAACCCGATTATTGCAAGCAGCAGACTACAAAGTAGAGGATGCGGAAAGAGGGATTGTCTACATTGACGAACTGGATAAAATTGCGCGTAAATCGGACAACCCCTCCATCACACGAGATGTGAGTGGAGAAGGCGTCCAACAAGCTTTACTAAAGCTTCTAGAAGGCACCGTAGTCAATGTTCCGCCTCAAGGTGGACGAAAACATCCGGATCAAAAGATGATCGCTGTGAACACCGAAAACATCCTCTTCATTTGTGGGGGTGCATTTGACGGAATCGCCAGACACATCGGAAAGCGTCTCCATACCCAGCCCATGGGTTTCAACTCTTCTACTGCAAGTTTGGCAGCTGACCGAGACAACCTACTTCAATACGTGACTGCCCAAGACCTCAAGGCCTTTGGACTGATTCCTGAATTGATCGGCAGACTTCCTGTCCTGACGCATTTGGACCCACTCCATAAAGATACGCTCAAGCGTATCCTTACCGAACCTAAAAATGCATTGGTGAAGCAATATGCAAAACTGATGGCGATGGAGGGGGTAAGCTTAAGCTTTGAGGAAGGAGCTTTGGATTTTATTGTAGACAAAGCAGTGGAATACAACCTCGGTGCTCGCGGACTTCGCTCAATTTGTGAAGCCATCGTCACCGATGCGATGTACGACATTCCATCGGATAGCAGCATTACCAACTTAGTGATCGACGAGACTTACGCAAGGTCCAAATTTGACACCTCCAAATTCAAGCAATTGCAGGTAGCATAAAATTAAAACCCCGATCTCCTCGGGGTTTATTTTTTTCTTGTTGCTTCCAGGATTAAATGCGCTACTTGCTCAGAAGCTTGCTGCTCCCCTATTCGTTCACGAATCAAATCATATCCGGCCTGCATTTCATTCCGATATGCTGTATCTGAAACCAGGAGATTAAGCTCTTGGCGAAGGTTAGCTAGCGAAAAATCATCCTGAATCAACTCTCGAAGTACCCGGCGGTCCGCTATCAAGTTGGGTAGGGAAATGTAAGGCACTCGAATCAAACGCTTCCCAATCTGATACGAAACCCAGGAAGTGCTGTACACGACCACTTGAGGAACCTTAAAAAGTGCTGTTTCTAGTGTTGCTGTCCCCGAAGTCACTACAGCAGCAGTGGCATGTGAAAGCAGGTCATAGGTTTGATTGTAAATCACCTGAATACCCTGAGCCAAAGCCAATTCGTACACAGCAGCTGGCAGGCTATCCACGCCAGCAACCACAAATTGCGCTTGGGGAAAGTCCTGTACCAAGGCAATCATTTTTGCAAGCATGCCCTTTACCTCCTGCGTTCTACTGCCGGGAAGAAGGGCGATGATAGGCCGATAGGACAAGTCATTTTTTTGATAGAAAAAATCGTGGGCCTTGAATTTTTTGATTTCATCCAGAAGCGGATTGCCCACATACACTACCTGCATTCCAAACTTTTCGAAAAAAGCAGGTTCAAAGGGCAAAATGGAATATACCTGATCTGTAATTGCTTTAAGTGTAAGCGCCCTTTTTTGATTCCAAGCCCAGACCTTCGGTGGAATGTAATAATGCACAGGAATTCCATGCTCCTTTGCGAATGCAGCAATCTTCATGTTGAAGCCCCCAAAGTCGACTAAAATCAATGCGTCTGGACGAAATAAAAGTAAGTCTTTTTTGACCAAGGCTAAGGCTTTCAGCACCTTTCGGAACCCAAAAACCACTTCCAAAAAACCCATTACCGACACCGAAGCATAGTCTAGAGCCAAATGGACACCCACTTCTTTAGAATAGCTCCCTCCCATGCCACGGAATTGAAGCAATGGATCCTGGGATTTCATGGCCGCCACCAAATTGGCTGCATGCATATCCCCTGATCGTTCTCCAGAAATGATGTAGATTTTTTTCAATTGGTGCGCTGCTGAACTAAAAATAAAAGTAGGCGATTCGGCCTACTTCCCAAAAACTTAATTCGATAATCCCCTTACTCTCCGAGGTATTCTACAAAATTCCGCGGGGTCTCGTACAGGGTCAACTTAAACAAAGATCCCTTTGGTGTGATTTCTTTTACCGCTGGAGCTAATATTTTCCAAAATTCCATGACCAAGACCTCACAACTCGCCATTTTGCCAGCCATAAAATCCACATCCATGTTCAAGTTCTTGTGGTCAACCCGATCGATTACCAAGCGTTTTGTCAACTCAGAGAGCTCCTTTAAATCCACTACAAAACCAGTTTCTGGATCTGGCTGCCCTTTGACCGTCACAATTAACTCAAAATTATGACCATGCCAATTGACATTGGCACAAGGCCCAAATACCTCGAAATTCTTGGCCTCAGACCAGTTGGGATTCCAAAGCTTGTGCGCAGCATTAAAATGTTCCTTTCGCGAAACGTAAATCATGTCATGAGTGGACTAAGGCACAAAA
>JBIIGH010000014.1:0-21783 GCA_044236565.1 Algoriphagus sp.
GGACTGCTTAAATTCCTTTTTATCTAGGTTGCCATACAGCATGGGATCAAATCCCCCACGCGCTTTCCGCACCTCCATTTGACCCAAACGCAGGTTAAGATCTGCTTGGATGGAAATGGGATGGTAGTCTTGAACCCATAGCATGTAATCTTCAAAGCTTAACTTTTGAATTTCTTGAGCCAAAAGTGAAGCCGAAGACAACAGCCAAAAGAAGAGTAGTGCTACTTTTTTCATTTCTTGGCAGAAGCAGTTTTATCTTTTTCTTCTTGAGAATAGTAATCAGCGGGGAAGCCATTGAGCTGTCGCCAGATCTCGTACCAAACAGGCACATCATTGAACAAGGCTATGCCCTCAGCTCCGGAACCCATCCGCAATAAATCTGGCCAACCCTCTTCCTCCGGATCTTCGGTAACCAATACGCGGTATTGATTCGTTGGACCGGCAAACTGGTCAATCGCGATCACTACCCCGCCAAAGGTTCCATTGGAAAGCTGAGGCCATCCCGAGAAGACGATTGCGGGCCAACCATCAAAAATGAATCGAACCTTATTTCCTGGTTGAACCAAGGGCAAATCCACTGGCTGCACATACATTTCAACTGCCAATTCAGCATCTGCAGGTACAATATTTACTATTTCAGCCCCTTCCTTGATGGTTTCACCGATTCCTACCTGAATGGCTTTGGCGATGTATCCATTTTGAGGTGCTAGGATATACCGGTATTGCGCCCGTTGCTCGTAATTGGAGTACTGATTTTCAAGTTTGGTTACCGTGGCTTCTGCATCAAATTGAGAGGACAAAGCCGTGAATTTGTCGGAATTAGCCTTGGCAACCTTGTCTTTAAACTCGTTGTCTATGGCGCTCAAATCAATTCTTGATGTGATAAACTCGTTTTTACTGCTCAGGAATTTGTTTTCAGACCCGATCAACTTTGCTTGAACCTCCTGGAATTTGAGTCTCCTTCCTTCCATGGTAGTTACAGAAATCAACCCTTCTTTTAAAAGTTGCTCCGCACGATCCAATTGGTACTTTCCAATATCGTAATTGACTTTGGCTTGCGCCAACTCCATACTGTCGGACTGTACTTTTAATTCGGCAATCTTTAAATTATTTCGTGCTTGCTGCAACTTGAGGATGTTGTTTTGCTCGAGTGCGGAAATTTGGTTTTCCAAAGCTCCTACTTTCTCCCCATAGGACTGTGCAGCTTGGGTTTTGGCATCCACTTGTTGTTGGGTACGCGGAAGTAGCAAGGAATCAAAATACTCGTCCTTTACTTCTGAAATCCGCAAGATTGTATCCCCTGCGGCCACATAATCACCTTCTGCCACATACCATTTTTCAATTCTACCTGCAATGATCGAATGAATTGTCTGCGGACGCTGGTCAGGTCGTAGCGCAGTTACCAAACCCTTGGAACGAATATTCTGTGTCCATGGCAAGAATAGCATCAGAAAAAAAGCAACAATCACCCATATTAAAATTTTCAATCGCTTCTTGCTCTCCTTTTTTGGGAGGGTGATTTCCAAGCTTTTGGCACCGCTGAAAGAGCTTGAGTCTTTGATGGTATTTTTTGAAATATTCAACATAGCCAATTAGTTTTTGAAAGTACGGTAGTCCTCAAATTTTCCTTGAAAAGCAAGCTTGCCTTGATCCATTACGATCACCTCGTCAGCCAACTGCTGCACCTTTGGTTCATCCGAAATCATAATCAAGGTCCAAGGACCTTTCATCACATAGTCGATTACCTTGGCTTTAACCAAAGGATCTACATAGTTTAGAATATTCTCCATGATCAATGCCTTCGGTTGCCCCACAAATCCTCTTGCAAGCAAAATCTGATGTGCAATGGTTTTGGACAATCCCTTGCCCTCAGGCTGAAGAAC
Organism: Algoriphagus sp.; assembly: GCA_044236565.1. GTDB lineage: Bacteria > Bacteroidota > Bacteroidia > Cytophagales > Cyclobacteriaceae > Algoriphagus. The sequence continues at coordinate 1,884 of JBIIGH010000014.1, forward strand.
CGTTTCCAATCCCATAGGTGCCTGGTAGATAAAGTCTTTCAACCCAACAAGGTCAACTAGGTTCTCCAATTGCTCTTGGGTATGGTCTCTACCCATGCAGATATTTTCGAGGATGGTGCCATGAAAAATTTGTTGCAGCTCAAGAAAATCACCAACCACTCCACGGAATTTTTCCAAGTTGATGTATTCCAAAGACAAGTCATTGACGAGGACTTTTCCTTGATACTCTTCATAAAGACCAGAAAATAAAGCCATCATGGCACTTTTTCCGCTTCCACTCTTTCCAGTCACCACTACTTTCTTACCCTGTGCAATGGTAAATGTCACTCCAGATAATAGCGGCTGGTGTGCATCTGCAGGTTGAAAAACCACATCCTCCATGCCAAACTTGATGCCTTCCGAAGTAGGGTCTACCACTTTTTCATGGGGCTCATGGTGTTCCAAATCCAAATCCATGATTTGGCCTAGCTTGTCAATGGATACTAAGGTGTCGTAAACCGTTTCCAAGGAAAGTATGAGTTTCTCCACCGAATTGACCACGAGAATAATAATTACTTCTGCCGCAACAAATTGTCCAATGGATATTTGATCATTGATGAGGAGTAAGCTTCCTGCAAGCAGTAAGCTGGTTACAATTAGCACCTTAAAGGCAATCATCACCTTGTATTGGAAAATCAAAACATTAAAGTGTTGTGATCTAAACTGAACGTATTTTTGAATAAGCTTGTCTGCTCTCAGGATTGGAAGTTGAGTGGTGCCAACCAGTTTAAATGAATTCAAGGTTCTCCCCACTTCTTCCAACCAATAGGCTGTTTGGTATTTGTAGGAGGACTCCTGGATGGCGGTTTCCATTCCTTTTGGAGCGGTGTAATAAAAGATGAGGGCTAAAATCCCAAATAGACCCAATCCAAAAACGATGAAAGCGGGATGGTAAAAGGATAGCAATAAAAGCCCGAAAATCACTTGAAGAAGTGCAGCAGAGAAATCAATCAAGATCTTCGCCATTCCTTTTTGCAAGCTCACCGTATCAAAAAAGCGATTGACGATCTCAGGTGCATATTTGCCATGAAGTATTTCAGTTTTAATTCGTGGCAAACGGTAGGCGATGGAAAGACCAGATTTTGAGAAAATTCGTTGCTGGAATTTCTCCATAATCTGAAGTTGAGAGATTTGCAAAAACCCTCCAAAAATCACCCCAACAGCCACAATAATTACTAAAATAATCCAAGAGGTCGTAATCCTACCGCCAAGAATAAAGTTGAGGATGGCCTGTATACCCAAAGGCAAAGTGAGCGTAATCAACCCATTTAATACTGCATAGAAGTAGATGGCATAGACTTGATTTTTCTCTTCTTTGAGAATATTGAAAAATCGTTTGATCGGTGTTAATTCTTGTTCGCGCTGCATCAGTGAATGGCTTTGGTCACGAGTTGATAAAAGAATTGATAGCGGTCCTTGCTATCTGGACCCGCATCGAGCATCCCAGGCAAATGCTGGGAATTGAAGCTTTGCAATAGACTGGACTCAAGAATGGTGGATACTAGTGTTTTGGGATACAAATAATCTGGATTCAGTTCTGTGATGATGGAAGAAATTCGGTCGCCGAACTTGTAAACCTGAGAGAAAATTCCAGACTCATGTTCTAGGTCTACCTCCTTGGTCAAGAATCCTTTTATGGATTCATTGATGACAATACTTCTTAAAATTTCTGGATCCAGAAAATCATTTTGTTTGTAAATGGGACCTTCCACAAGCAAGCGAATAGCAATCGACAAGCGCTCTACAGGATCCGCTTGGTTGGCAGTACCAAAAACCAAATTATGTTCCAACCAGGCCCAATACCAAGCACTGAGATACAAGAGCAACTTGTGCTTGTTTTCAAAGTACCGGTAAATTGCAGCCTCCGTGCTTCCTATCTTCCCTCCCAATTTTTTGAAAGTGAAGTGCTCCATCCCCAATTCCTGAATTAATTGGGATCCTTCCTGAACGATCAAGACTCCCAATTCAGAACTAAAAGGATCTTTTAGAAACAGCTTGCTGTTTACCTCGACCCGCATTTTCTTTAAAATCGATTCCATTTATTTTATCTAAACTGAAGACATAACGAAAGATAAGCATCAAAAGTTTGCTTTTCAATCATTTTTGTTAGTAATAGTAACAAAAAGTAAATAAGCGTATACAAATCAACCCTTATTCAAAAAAAAGGATGAACTAAATGGAACGAGCTAAATGGATTAGGACAGTTCAAAAGAAAAAGTATCTACTTCTAAATGACTAGAAATCAATTCTTTAAACTATCATTTTTACTTACCCAAAACGCCCAATAAAGCAGGATAGGATGAAATAATAAAAGGCGAAGCCAACCCATCCATTCAGGAGCACAGAGGACTCCTTCAATACAAGAACCTACCTGAATGAAATACACGTGGGAAGGAATAAAACAAATCAGCATCCCGAAAATACCCCAAGCAGCTCGCTTACGGGTAGGCAAATACAACACCCCTAAACCCAATAACACCTCAGCAATACCCGAGAGGATGTTGATTAGCTCTGGCTTGGAAAAAAAAGGAGGAATGAGGGGAAGGTAAAAATCGGGGAAATTAAAATGATTGACACCCGCTACCAGATAAAAATAACCCATGCTGTAAATGAGAAACTTCTGAGCAAATTTTTTCATCCTATTATTTATTTAGCAATAAGGTACAAAAAATTAGGGCCCTAACAAGAAATCCTACTTACGCAATCAAAATCCCCGGTACTTCAATTTTCCCATCCAATAGAGATACAGGGTTTTGGAATACCGAAGCATGGCAGGCATCAAAAAAATAGTGAGGACCACTACCGTAGCCAAATACATCCATAGTTTGGGTTCAGCAACCAATACATTGATGGCCACCAAAGATGTGACCATAAGCGCAACCGAAAAGGCATAACTGATATACATCGCTCCATCGTAAAACCCAGGCTCCGGAACCAAACTGGCATCACAAACAGGACATCGCGAATGCATGACCGTAAGTTTTCGATAGCTGAATGGAGAAACTGGAAACATATTTCCTTGTCTGCATTTTGGACACTTGGCCTGTGCGATGGATGTAGCTAAATTTTTTGGCATAATTGAAAAATGAGTACGTAAAAATACCCTAACAAGAAAACCCTTGCTGTGACCTTTGTTACGCAGGAATGCCTAGGAAGTTCTGGAATATTTAAAAATCAAAAATTAAACTGAGCCCCTTAGCGCAATTCCTCCAGATCGTAATCCTTGCCCTTGCCCCATTGCAGCAACTCGTGTAAGGTATAGTACTCCAAGGTATCCAAATCTTTAATCCGAAAATTCTCTCCTGATATCCAGGCCATCACCTCAATTTTACGAACCTCACCCTGGTTGACCAAGCGGTAAATCCGACCTACTCGTAAATTATCTAAAGCCAGTGGCATCAGGATTTGGCTTTAATTAAGGCTCCTGAAGCCTCAAAAGTGATTTCTTTTTTGGGAACAGTAATCGCTTCTACTTCTTCCTTGGATTTTCCTTGATCTTCAGCATAGTGCCTTAAGGTTTCCACATCGGTTTCGGTCAAGGTCGCAACCCCTTCAATCGTAATGGGAAATCCTTGGGAGTTGGTGGGGATAAAAAATCCGTAATCTTTAAAAGTTACGCGCATGCTAGATCCATTTGGCAACGCCATGGCAAACCAACAACCTTTATTGGTACATACTTCCTTAATTTGTCCAGAAACCTTTCCTGAAAAAGTTCCAGAAGATTCCACTTTTTGGAGAAGAATGGCAGGAGTGACTACACCCGCTTCCTTCACTACATCCCCATAGTTTCCAGGGACCGACTTGGCTTCGCCTACCAATTCGTAGGTGGTTTTTTGAGATACAATACCCGTTTTCTGGCAAGCAGCAAGGCCTGCCACAAGTGCAATCATTAAAATATTTGCCTTCATTTTCATCGTTCGAATGGATAGTTGACAAGTAAAACTAGGGGTTGCTCCAATTAAGCGCCTTACAGCGCACCTTTCACTCTTGCAACAACCGGAGATCCAAAAATAGGTGAAAAGTCGGTGCCTCAAAAGTAAATTGTAAGCAGACTACTCTTACAATTTGAAAAAGACAAAAAATAAACCATTCAAGCCCATCGCTTGTTTGTCTTAGGGTAACCTTGAATTTTCAAGAACTCAAAAACAAAAAAGATTTGTAACAAATACGGGAAAAAACGCCCACTTTTTTTGACAATCCATTAATTTTACTGTTTATAATTTTCGCTGCTCCATGCCAAAAACAAAAAAATTCATCATTGATTTTGACAGTACCTTTACCCGAGTAGAGGCATTAGATATTTTGGGAGAAATCAGCCTTTCAGGAGATCCTCAACAACAGGAGAAACTACAAGCCATCAAGGATATCACTGACAAAGGCATGGATGGTAGCCTTACTTTTAGAGAAAGTCTAGAGCAACGACTCGATATCCTTCAAGCCAATAAAAGTCAGATCGCAGAATTGATCTTCATTTTGAAGCAAAAAGTTTCCAAATCCTTTGAGCGGAACAGGGATTGGTTGAAAGATAATGCAGCCGATGTCTTTATCATTTCCAATGGCTTCAAGGATTTCATTATCCCAATTGTGACCGAATACGGAATTAAGAGGGAAAATGTCTTTGCGAATGATTTGATATACGACGAGAGTGGAAAAATCATCGATTTCAATCGAGAAAATCCCCTTTCCAAAAATAATGGCAAATCGGAAACCATTCGTGACATCAACTTGGAAGGTGATATCTATGTCATTGGTGATGGGTACACCGACTACGAAATTAAGGCATCTGGCTTGGCCAATAAATTTTATGCCTTTACCGAAAATGTAAGCCGGCCAAAAGTAACCAGCCAGGCAGATCACATCGCACCAAGCTTTGATGAGATCCTCTACATCAATAAACTCAATACGAAATTTTCTTACCCGAAAAGTAGAATTAAGGTACTCCTGCTTGAGAATGTCCATCCCATTGCGCTTGAACTCTTAAAAGAGGAAGGCTACCAAGTGGAAGTGGCTTCAGGTGCTATGAGTGAGGAAGAGCTCTGTGAAAAGATACGGACTATCTCCATTCTTGGCATTCGCTCCAAAACTACCGTCACCAAAAAGGTGCTTGAAAATGCGAACCGCCTGTTGGCAATCGGCGCTTTTTGTATCGGGACCAATCAGATTGACCTAGAAGAATGCCAAAAAAGAGGGGTTGCAGTTTTCAATGCCCCTTTTTCGAATACCCGATCTGTTGTAGAAATGGCGATCGCGCAAATCATTTTCTTGATGCGCCGGTTCCAAGACAAATCCCTCGGCATGCACCAAGGAGTCTGGGACAAATCAGCGACAGGTTCCTTTGAAATTCGTGGTAAAAAACTAGGAATTGTTGGCTATGGTAACATCGGCGCTCAGCTCTCTGTCCTTGCCGAAAACCTAGGCATGAATGTTTTCTATTACGATGTCATTGAAAAACTAGCACTCGGAAATGCCACCAAGATGAATTCCTTGGATGAATTATTGGCTACCTGCGATGTCATTACCCTACATGTGGATGGCCGAAAAGACAATAGCTGCCTCATCGATCAGGAAAAAATCTCAAAAATGAAGCCCGGTGCTCTCCTGCTCAACCTGAGCCGAGGACATGTGGTGGACATACCGGCACTAAGAGCGGCCATTCTTTCCGGACATATCGGAGGCTGTGCCGTAGACGTATTTCCTGAGGAACCCAAAAACAACAAGGAAGGCTTCGAATCGGAACTCAAAGGATTGCCAAATACCATACTTACCCCGCATATTGGAGGAAGTACCCTGGAGGCTCAGGAAAATATAGCCCGATTTGTGCCTGGTAAAATCATGGAATATGTCAATACAGGAAACACCTACAACTCGGTCAACTTCCCGAATATCCAGCTTCCATTCCTGAAAGATGCGCATCGACTGATTCATTTGCACCAGAATGAACCTGGTGTATTGGCAAAAATCAATCTTGTATTGGCCAACTATCACATCAACATTGTAGGCCAATACCTCAAAACCAATGAAAAGATCGGTTACGTGATCACGGACATCGACAAAGTATACGATCCAGATGCGATTGAAGCCCTGAAGAATATTCCAGGCACCATTCGCTTCAGAACTCTATACTAATTGCACCACATAAAAAAAGCCCTTTAAAGGGCTTTTTTTATACTCTTATACATATCCGTTTTAGCACAAGTTACTAAAGAAATCAAGATTTGAAGCTTAGGAAAATGTGCTGTGGACTGTGGACGGTTAGCTGGCAACGATTATCCGCAACATTTACTACTAATTTTGAAATATGGCTTTGGTTGCGGATAATCCTATTATTTGTTTCCGTAAAGATCTTCGTAATAGGTCTGGTATGCTCCTGAGGTCACTCTATTCAACCAGTCCTCGTTTTCCAAATACCAGTCAATGGTCAGCTCTATTCCTTCTTCAAACTGCAAACTAGGTTCCCAACCTAACTCCTGCTGAATCTTGGTAGCATCGATGGCATAACGCAAATCATGCCCAGCACGATCCTGCACAAAAGTGATTAGCTTTTCCGAAGCGCCCGCTTCACGGCCAAGTTTGCCATCCATCTTTTGGCACAACAAGCGTACAATGTCTATATTTTTCCACTCATTGAAGCCTCCAATGTTGTAGGTCTCTCCCGGCTTTCCCTTATGGAATACTACATCAATGGCGCGTGCATGATCCTTCACAAACAACCAATCACGCACATTTTCCCCTTTTCCATAGACAGGCAAAGGCTTGTTGTTCTTGATGTTGTGAATGCAAAGCGGAATCAGCTTTTCTGGAAAATGATTGGGACCATAGTTGTTGGAGCAGTTGGACACCACCGTTTTCATTTTGTAGGTATTCGCATAGGCCCTTACAAAGTGATCTGAAGCTGCTTTCGAGGCAGAATAGGGTGACTGTGGATCGTAGGCTGTTGTCTCTAGGAAAAATCCTCCATCGTGCAAAGAACCATATACTTCATCCGTAGAGACATGGTAAAACAGGTGTTGATCCAAGGCTCCCGCCCATGCTTTCTTAGCTACATTCAATAGGTTCACGGTTCCAAACACATTGGTTCGTACAAACGCCAAGGGATCCGAGATGGATCGGTCCACATGAGATTCAGCTGCCAGGTGAATGACATCCGTAATTCCATGCTTCGCAAAAATGGCTTCTAAAACCTCCTCCTCTTGAATATCTGCTTTTTCAAAAAAGTAGTTGGATGCACCCTCTACCTCCACTAGATTTTCCAAGTTGCCCGCATAAGTCAAGGCATCTAGGTTGACGATTCGATACTGCGGATAGGTAGCCACAAAAAGTTTGACTACATGGGATCCAATAAATCCGGCTCCTCCGGTAATTAAAATTGACTTTGACATATTAAAATTGATAAAAGTTCATATACCAGTTGGTGAATTCAGCCACCCCTTGGGCCACTGAAGTTTTGGGCTCGTAGCCCGTATCCTGTATTAACTCACTGATGTCGGCATGTGTTTCGACCACATCTCCAGGCTGCATGGGAAGAAACTCCATCTTCGCCTTTTTCCCAAGCCCTTTTTCGATAGCTTCTATAAATTCTAACAAGTGCACGGGAGACGAGTTCCCGATATTGTACAGTTTGTAGGGAGCTGTGGAGCTGGCAGGATCGGGGCGCTCCCGATCATAGTTGGAATTGGAAGTAGCTGGCCGGTCTGCCACACGAATTACACCAGACACGATATCATCGATGTAGGTAAAATCCCGCTTCATTTGGCCCTGATTGAATACTTGAATGGGCTCTCCTTTGCGAATCGCATCGGCAAACAGAAAATACGCCATATCTGGTCTGCCCCAAGGGCCATAGACCGTAAAAAAGCGAAGTCCTGTGGTTGGGATTCCAAAAAGGTGGCTGTAGCTATGCGCCATCAGCTCGTTTGACTTTTTGGATGCAGCATAGAGTGAAATCGGATGATCCACTCCATCTGAAGTAGAAAATGGCATTTTGGCATTGCTTCCATAGACCGAACTTGAGGAAGCAAAAACAAAGTGCTTCACTGGAAAAAATCGGCAGGCTTCCAAGAGGTGTAAAAATCCAGTAAAGTTGCTATGTAGGTAATCTTCCGGGTGAAGAATTGAATTTCGCACGCCAGCTTGTGCTGCCAGATGAATGACCACGTCAAACTTCTCTGTTTCAAACAGGCGAAGCAAGGACTCCTTATCCACCAAATCCTGCTGAAAAAAACGATAGTTTGATAGTTTTTGCGAGGATACAAGGACACCAGTAGCAATTTTTTCTCTTGCAATCCCCGATTCAGCCAACCGGGCAAACTTAAGTTCAAGGCTGTAGTAGGAATTGATGCTATCCAAGCCGACTACCTCCTCTCCTCTCTCGAGTAAGTGTTGGACGACATGGAATCCAATAAAACCAGCAGCTCCTGTAACTAGGTATTTCATGGATTACAAAAGAGAATTCGCTTACAAAATAGAACCATGGACTTCCTTAATCTTGATTTTTTAGCAATTGACGGTAAGCATCTACCTGTAGCTTGCGCATTACTTTTCGGTCATATTTCGCTTGAACTTCTTCAAAGAGGGCATCCGTATAGCTTGCTAACGTATCTCGCTTCACAAAGGCAAACTCCATCGCTTCTATTAAAACCGTTACCTCTCCTACAGGGAAAACTAAGCCTGTCTTTTGCTGTTTGATGAAAGAGGCATTCCCAATGCAGTTGGAACAAATAATAGGCACTTGCATGGCTGCCGCCTCCAAAAGGACATTCGAAAACCCTTCTTCATGCGAAGGATGCACCAACACATCTGCCAAAGCTAGGTGATGGTCCACATGATCCGTCCAATCGATTTGTACGACACGCGGATGTTCCCGAATCGTTTGTATGGTTTCCTGACTAAGGGATTCCTCCTCTTGTTCAAAAGTACCGATAAGGACCAATTTGGACCTAGATACAATCTTAGATTTTAAAAAAGCGGCAATAAGATCTTCCACTCCCTTTCGTTTGGTCAGGGCTCCAATAGCCAAAATGATAAAGTCATTCTCTCCAGGCAGAATGCGCATGGTGGCTGCCACCAAGTGGTTTTCTTTCAGTACCTGTCGGTTGAATTTTTCCAAATCAACTCCTAAGGTTGAACCACTGCCTAGCAACTTAAACTTGTCAGCATCAATTCCAGAATTGCTCGTAAAGAATGAAAGCATTCCCGTTGAATTGACCCATAAGCTTGTGGCATTCGAAAAAGTCCATTTCTCTAAGAAAGTAAGTCCCTTTTGTGGGTCTTTGGTATGTACAGGCATCTCAGTGATGCTGTGAATTCGATGCGGAATGCCCACCAAACTACCTGCAAGCATGCCCAAGAAGCCGGCTTTGGAGTCGTAACTATGAATTACATCCGGTCTTTCCTTTCGAATCAATTGGAAAAGCAGCCAAAAAGAAATAAAGTCCTCCACATAGTTGACCCCTTTCACAAAGGGAATGACCTCATGCCGCACTCCTTCGGCGCGACAAATGGATTGGACTTCTCGCCCATCTGCACTCACGAGGAGCAGCTCCCAGCCTTCCTCCTTCATTAATTTAGGCTGACCAGAGAGTAAAAGTTTAAAAGTAATCGGCTCGGTGGAAAGAAGGAGAAGCTTTGGCATTTAAAGAATTGTATGAGCTACAAAGGTAAAATTTTCTCAGAAGAACTTGACTAAAAATATAGGATTGACCTAGCCCAAAGCAGGTAAAAAAACGGATGAATAGCTGACATTGAAAAAAAATACAGCCTACGCCAAAAAAAATATTTTTTTTTCATTGGATTCTTCCAAGAATTTTATCTGCTCAAATACGGTCATGTAATTGTCTTTTAGCCGATATAGGCAAAAATGAATTTAAAAATTTGGAGAAGTATATTTTAAATTCTTGTTTAAATATAATTTTATATTTTAATTTTAATTTAAAACTAGTTTGGTTTTTAAATATTTTTATTAGTTTTATGACGGGTGATAAAACTTTTAACATTTCTTTTTTAAATGAAGCTATTTTTATAAGAAGGACTACACAGTAATTTTTTCCTTCTTTTACTTTTTTTAAGTTATTCCCAAAAAAGAAAGCCTTCCATCCAAAACCACTACCATCTGGTCTCAACCAGCATGGAATCGTTTCGGAAAGAAGGCTTTTTATTCTAATTAAGCTTCCTTAATCGAAGAGCTCTGCCAACTTGGCTTCGAGGCTCGGACCTCTCAAATCTTTAGCAATGATTTTTCCATCTGGATCAATCAAATAAGTAGCAGGTATGGCTTGAATTTGATACAGCTCTGCAGCAGCAGAGTTGAAGTACTGTAAATCAGAAACCTGCGTCCAAGTCAATTTATCGTCTGCAATCGCTTTGACCCAATCCTCTCGGCTGCGATCCAAGGAAACTCCAAAGACCTCGAATCCTTTTGCATTGTATTGGGAATACAAGCGCACAACATTCGGGTTTTCCTGTCGACAAGGCTTGCACCAAGCCGCCCAAAAATCAATCAGCACATACTTACCTCTCAAATCGGATAACTTGGTTGTCTTTCCATTTGGATCAGGAAGAACAATATCAGGAGCAACCTGCCCCACCGCCAATGCTCTCAATTCATCCAGCTGCTGCTTCATTTGTAAAATTGCAAGGGTGCCTGGGTAATTCTCATTCAGCTTGGTGATCAAGGCATCAATAAACGGGAAATCATTTTGTGGATTTAGAAGACCAATAGCCGCCAAAGAAGCAAATGAATTCCCCATGCTTTCGATCATCTCTTTCACGCTTACCACTTGCTGTGATTCCAAGGCCATGGCATCTAGTTGGACTTGTCGAATCACTTCCGCGTCGTTTTTGCTCATCGCCTCGTAGTAGCGTTCATTGAGCTGATTGACTTGAGCTTGGTATCCTTCCATGAGCTTTTCCAGCTTTAGCATTTCTTTGCTGTCCTGAGACCCTTCGATTTGAAGGCTATTTGGATCCGAAAAATTGAACTTTACATCCACATTTTCTTTGAATAGCGCCAGTTTGACTACGCGCTGCCCATACAGGTTCAATTCATAAAAAGTTGGAGAGCCAATAGAATCAAATTCGTAGGTAAAGTCTCCATTAGACTTGATTTCCAAGGTGTCCAAAACCTTCGGTCTACTGTCTGTATATTGGGAAAGTACCACAACTCCATCTGGTGCATTTTGTAGGTTTCCTGTAATCACCACTTTTCCCCCTGCAGAATCTGCTTTTCCGCAGGAAAACAAGGCCATGGTGGCACTCAATAAAATTCCGAACATAGATTTTTTCATAGTTTAATTCGCTAATAATTCACTGAAAATACGGGAAGCAACTTTTGGGTCTGCCTTCCCCCCTGATTTTTTCATTAATTCACCCATAAACAATCCCAAAAGTCCTTTTTTTCCAGACTTAAACTCCTTTACCTTTTCTGGATTTTCGAGAAGCACCTCCTCTGCCAAAGGGATCAGGTAGCTTGAATCACTTTCTTGGATCAAGTTGAGACGCTGCGCGATTTCCAAGGGTGTAACTCCTGGATTAAGGATAAGTTCAGGATAAATCTTTTGGGCTGCAACCGAAAAAGAAACTTGCCCCTCCTCTACCAATTCAATTAGCTGGGCAATCACCTCCACGTTCAATGGGAAATCCGCGAAAGAAGTGCCTGTCTCATTTGCATGAGACTTCATAGGTCCCATCATCCAGTTGGAAGCTGCTTTGTAGTGTCTAGTCTTGCTACAAAGCGCATCAAAAAAGAAAGCCATCTCCTTACTTTCTGTGAGCAAGGCAGCATCGTATCTCGGCAATCCATAGGTCTCCCTAAATTTTCGATACAAGGCATTTGGCAAGGCAGGCAGCTGCGCGCTTACCGATCCGATCCATTCATCAGTAAGCAAAACTGGAGGCAAGTCAGGGTCCGGAAAATACCGGTAATCGTTCAATTCCTCCTTGGTTCGCATACTGCTAGTATAACCCCCATCTGCATCAAAGGTCCGAGTCTCAGAAATAATGGCAGTTCCCGCTTCAAGCAAACCTACTTGACGCTCGTATTCGTAATCAATGGCTCGACCCAAATTGCGGAAAGAGTTCATGTTTTTGACTTCCACTTTCTTTCCAAGGGTTTCTGTTCCACGAAGTCTAACGGACACATTGGCATCGCAGCGTAAGGAACCTTCTTCCATCGACCCATCACAAATCCCCAAATACATCACCAGCTTTCTCACTTCATTCAAAAAAGTAACTGCCTCCTCGGAGGATCGAAGGCAAGGCTCGGTCACAATCTCAATCAAAGCTGTTCCTGCTCGATTGAAATCCACCCAACTCGCCTCCTTTTGCGGCGCATGAATTAGTTTCCCTGCATCCTCTTCCAAATGAATACGATTCAGCCGAACCTCTAGTTCACTTCCATCCTCCAAAAGGATCGGCACCATGCCCGCTAGGCAAATCGGTTCCTTGTCCTGCGTGATTTGGTAGCCCTTGGGTAGGTCTGGATAAAAATAATTCTTCCGATCAAAACTTGAGTGCCGGTTGATCCTGCACTCACAGGCCAAACCCATACGAACAGCAAATTCAACTGCTCGCATATTGAGTTTGGGAAGTGTGCCCGGATGACCCAAAGAAATCACCGAAACTTGCGTATTGGGATCTGCCCCGAAGCCTATCGCGTCCTCAGCAAATAATTTACTGGAAGTTGCCAGCTGCGCATGAACTTCCAGTCCTACTACCAATTGGTACTTATCTGCTAGTTCTTTGGACATCATGGAGCTACTTCCATCGATTACAATAAAATGGTCTTTGCTTTGGCAACCACTTGGGGCAAACCAGCAAGGTCCTTCCCTCCAGCTGTTGCGAAGAAGGGCTGCCCTCCTCCTCCACCTTGAATTTCTTTAGCAAGTTCGCGAACGAGATTTCCTGCATGCAAGCCAGTTGCTTCCAACAAGGACTCATCGATAAAGACTGCGACCTGAGGCTTATCCTCTATGGTAGCTGCCAATACGATACAGGCATTCGACACCTCATTTTTCAATTCATACACCAACTTCTTCAATAAGTCTGCATTGGGAAGCGTCACAGCAGCAATCAATACCTGCATGGTATCTTTTTGCACAAACTGTCCCTTTAGCTGCTCCTTAATGCCCGCAGACTTTTCCAATTGCAACTGCTCCAGTTCTTTTCTCAAGTCGTTTCGCTCTTGAACCAAGGATTCAACCGCTTTGACCAGATCTCTTGGATTCTTTAGCAGCTCCTGGATTTCCTTCACCAAGGCTTCCTGCTCACGCAAATATTGCTCAGCAGCTGTGGATGTAATCGCTTCAATGCGACGCACTCCAGAGGAAATGGATCCTTCACTACTGATTTTGAATAATCCGATTTGGCTCGTTTGAGACACGTGAGTACCTCCACAAAGTTCAACCGAAAAGTCTTTGTCAAACGTAATCACTCGCACAAAATCCCCATATTTCTCCCCAAATAAGGCGGTTGCGCCCAGCTTTTTAGCATCTTCAATAGGCACATTGCGCTGCTCGATCAAGGAGATATTTTCACGCACTTTAGCATTGACGATGGCCTCCACTTTCGCAATCTCTTCTTCTGTCATCTTCCCAAAGTGTGAAAAATCAAAGCGTAGCAGCTGCTCATTGACCAAAGATCCGCGCTGTTGGATATGCTCCCCTAATACAGACTTGAGTGCCGATTGAAGCAGGTGCGTAGCAGTATGGTTGTTCATGGTGAGCTGACGCTTCTCACGATCCACCACTGCAAAAAACTGCGCTTCAGGATGCTGAGGAAGTTTCTCTACAAAATGAACAATCAAGTCATTCTCTTTTTTGGTATCCAAAACACGGATCTGTTCCGAATCGGTCTTCAACCAACCCGTATCACCAATTTGGCCTCCACTTTCTGCATAAAAAGGGGTTCGATCCAATACCAGTTGGAATCGATCTCCTTTTTTGTCAGTAATGGTACGGTATTTAACAATGTGCGAATAAGTATCCAGCATATCGTACCCGACAAATTCCACTCCTGAATCCTCCTGCACCATCACCCAATCTCCGGTGTCCTGCTCAGAAGCTGCTCGGGAACGGGTCTTTTGCTTTTCCATTTCTTCTGCAAAGCCTTTTTCATCGACTGAAAATCCGTTCTCACGGGCGATGAGGGAAGTGAGATCCAAAGGAAATCCGAAGGTATCGTACAACTCAAAGGCAGTCTTTCCGGAGATCACCTGCTGATTGGTGGCTAGCAAATCTGCCTTGATGCCATCCAACATCCGAAGCCCATTGTCCAGGGTACGCAAGAAAGAAGCCTCTTCCTCTTGAATAACCTTAGCAATAAATTCCTGCTGCGCACGAACTTCTGGAAAAATGTCTCCAAAATTTTCAGCAATAAGCGGTGTCAATTCAAACAAAAATGGCTTTTGGAAACCTAGGAAGGTATATCCGTAACGCACTGCTCTGCGTAAGATTCTTCGAATCACATAGCCCGCCTTGTTGTTGGAAGGGATCTGTCCATCGGCAATGGTAAAAGATATCGCTCGGATGTGATCTACAATTACCCGGAAGGCAATGTCTGTCGGCTCATCTTTTCCGTAGGATTTGCCTGATTTACGCTCCAATGCAGCGATAAAAGGCATAAACAAATCGGTATCGTAGTTGGAGGATTTGTGTTGAATCGCTCGTACCAAACGCTCAAAACCCATTCCGGTATCCACATGCGTAGCGGGAAGTGGCTTCAAACTTCCGTCAGAAAGACGGTTGAACTGCATAAATACCAAGTTCCAAATTTCAATCACCTGCGGGTGGTCGTTGTTGACCAACTCACGACCTGGAACTGCAGCGCGCTCAGCAGCAGTACGCAAGTCAACGTGAATCTCAGAGCAAGGACCACAAGGACCTGTATCTCCCATTTCCCAGAAGTTGTCCTTCTTGGAACCCATGATGATGCGATCCTCTGCAACGATATTTTTCCAAAGGTCATAGGCCTCTTGGTCCATCGCTAGATTGTCTCCAGCATCTCCTTGGAATACGGATACGTACAAGAGGTCTTTGGGCAGCTTGTAGACATCGGTCAACAGTTCCCAAGCCCATTCAATGGCTTCTTTTTTGAAATAATCTCCAAAAGACCAGTTGCCCAACATTTCAAACATGGTGTGGTGGTAGGTATCTACCCCTACTTCCTCCAAGTCATTGTGTTTCCCACTTACCCGGAGGCATTTTTGAGAATTGGCTACTCGAGGGAATTTGGCAACCTCATTGCCTAAAAAAGCATCTTTGAATTGATTCATCCCCGCGTTGGTAAACATCAGCGTAGGATCATTTTTAACTACAATGGGAGAAGAAGGAACGTACTGGTGCTGCTTGGATTGGAAAAACTCGATATACGTACTTCTGATTTTTTTGGCTTCCATGGAAGATTGTCGGTACAGTGGCTAAAACTAGTTGGAGTACATCTGTGAAATAAATTCAAATGCAAGCCACAAATTTAATAGAATTGACTGGCTTATGCACGGGTATTTGCGTTTTTGACAAAAAGCTTTGCCTGGTATTTGGGATGATTTTTTACGCTAGTTCAATTCTAGTTTGTGGGAAATGAAAACGGAAGATTCTTTTTATATTCGTTTTTTGAACCCCATCTCCATGTCCTACCTCGAGCAGATTGCATCTCCTACCCTCCTTATCGACGAAAAAATCACCCGAGCCAATCTTAAAAAGATGGCCGATAAAGCACAGGAGCTCGGGAAAATGTTGGTTCCTCACTGGAAAACTGCTCAATCTCGAATCGTTGGAAACTGGGCAAAAGACTGTGGCATTCGGGAAGTGACTGCATCTTCTATTTCCTTAGCCGAATACCTCTGCGGTCAAGGCTGGGATTCCATTCACATCGCTTTCCCTTTCAATATCCGTGAGATCCCACGGCTCAATCGACTAGCGGCAAAGCAAGGAATTTCTGTACAAGTAGTCAATGCAGCTACGGCAAGAGCGCTTGCGGAGGGATTGACCGAAAAGGTAGAATTCTTTGTAGAACTCGATGCAGGCTACGGGCGAACAGGCATTCAAGCTACCCAAGAGGCTGAACTGGAAGCGATTTTAACCCAAGCGAATGGTAGTGAATTCTTGAGGTTTAAAGGCTTTTACATCCATCCTGGGCACACCTACTACGGAAAAGACACCGATAAAATCCATTTGGAAAGTCAAGAGGCACTTGCCAAAATGAAAGCAAAATACCTGAATCGCTACCCCAACTTAGTGACTCGCCTAGGCGACACGCCAGGCTGTGCCGTTCGAAGTGAATTTGGGGAGGTAGATGAATTGGGCCCAGGAAATTTTGTGTTTTTTGACTTGATGCAAGTGCAGTTAGGCAGCTGCACCAAAGAGGATATTGCCGTCTGCTTGGCAGTACCAATAGTAGACATTCGAAAAGATCGAAAGGAAATCCTCATTCATGGAGGAGGCGTTCACTTGGCAAAAGATGTACTGATCAACGAAGATGGAAGCAAAAATTTCGGAGAGATTGTCATGCTGCACGAGAAAGGCTGGAGCATTCCAAGCCATCGTTCCTTCGTGAAAAGCATTTCCCAGGAACATGGGATCATTCAGGCTTCGGACGAACTGTTGGCATCCGTTAAAGTGGGCGATTTGCTGGGCATCTTACCTGTACATTCCTGCATGACGGCCGATTGCATGGGTAGCTACTTGAGTTTGGATGGTCAAGTGGTAGACCATGCCGAAGGAGCGCGGTAATTCAGCCTTGCTTCAAATCTGTCAAAAGCCCTATTGAAATCACCAAGGAATCAAACCTTGTTCAATTTCCACTTCCCTTTCTTGAAAAAGTAAAGCGCAACGAGCGCATGCAGGGAATGGCAAGCTGCAATTGCAATAAATATTCCCAAATAGCCCAATTCTAGTGGGAAAGCGAGAAGGTAGGCCATTGGAACTTCTATACCCAGCAATACCACAGCATTGATCCAAGCGGGGGTCTTGGTGTCTCCCGCTCCATTGAATGCTTGGGTAAGCACCATCCCAATCGCAAAAAATACGTAGCCCAGGGCGATCACCCACAAGCCCTGCGCAGCGACTTCTCCCACATCTGGAATACTGGTAAATAACCCAACCAATTGCTTGCTGAAAATCAAGTAAATTCCTGTAACCGATGCCATGAAAATCACATTGTAGCGTACAGTCAGCCAAACGGCTAATTCGGCTCGCTTTGTTTTCATGGCGCCTAGATTTTGCCCAACCAAAGTCGCCGCTGCCCCTGATAATCCCCAAGCAGGCAAAATGGTGAAGATCAAGATGCGAAATGCGATGGTATAGCCCGCCAAAGCTGCCGAACCAAATTCCGCATTCATTCGAGTTAAAGCTACCCATGAAAGGGAATCAATCAGGGATTGTCCCATACCTCCCAGAGATAATTCCACGATCTTTTTGACCGTATCCCAGCTTAAGGCAATGTTTTCCTTTAGGATTTTGAGTTTGTGCTTTCCATTGAACAGGTGGTACAACTGATAAAGCACTCCCATGCTTCTGCCAAAAGTGGTGGCAATAGCCGCTCCATCTAGTCCATATCCTTCCCAAGAACCAATTCCAAAGATCAACAAAGGGTCCAATACAATGTTGAGGCCATTCGCAATCATTAAGGAACGCATGGCATGGTGCGCTTGACCAGCGCCTCGGAATGCTCCATTACATAAAAAAAGCAAAAGAATGGCTGTATTCCCTGCAAATACAATTTTGGCGTAATTTGACCCTGATTCAATCAACTGTTCTTCTGCACCCATCAATCGGAGCAGATCTGCTGCATACAACCAGCCCAAGACCCCGAGCACAATGGAAATCAAGGCCCCAATCACCAACAATTGGAAAGTTGCCGAACCTGCATCTTTGTAGTTTTTTTCACCAAATCGTCGAGAGACAAGGGCGGTCGCTGCCATGCTCAAGCCGAAACCCAGCGCATAAGTTAACACAATGACCGACTCAGTCAATCCCACCGTAGCAATGGCATATTCCCCAAGTTGAGCCACAAAAAATAGGTCTACAATGGCAAATGATGACTCCATCATCATTTCCAAGATCATGGGTAGCGCAAGAATAAAAATGGCCGTCTTCAAAGGAAGACGGGTAAAATCTTGCTCTTTACCTAAAAGGGCATCTTTAATCAGTTGCCAGGTCATAAAAATGAGGGTAAACGAATGAAACTTCCCCATCTAGGTGGGGTGAAGCTGAGAAATTGGAGCACAAAAAAACAAAAAAAAACCGCGATTTCGCGGTTTTTAAATGAAATAAGTCGGATTCCTTTAAGCTAAGCCCAGCTTTTCGAGGTGCGCTTCTTTGATTTTCCGACGTAGAATCTTGCCCACATTGGTCTTTGGAAGTTCGTCCGTAAAAAAGACCTCCTTAGGAACTTTGTAATTCGTCAAAAACTCTTTGCAGTGCTCGATCACTTTTTCCTCTGTGAGCGATTGGTCTTTCTTAACTACATAAGCGACCACCTTTTCCGTAGACTTCGGATCAGGCATGCCGATTACCCCTACTTCCAATACTCCAGGGCAAGAAGCAACTACATCTTCTACCTCGTTTGGATATACGTTGAACCCAGAAACTAGGATCATTTCCTTCTTGCGGTCTACAATCTTGGTATAGCCATCCGCATCCATGACGCCAATATCCCCAGACTTAAACCAATCTCCATGCATGACAAGTGCGGTTTCTTCAGGTCTATTCCAATATCCTTTCATGACTTGTGGACCTTTGATCAATATCTCTCCTCGCTCTCCCAGCGCAACTGGATTGCCCGCATCATCGGCGATCATCACCTCGGTATTTGGCAATGGCATTCCGATGGTACCAATTCGTTCGGTTCCATCGATAGGGTTACAGGTAGCCACAGGAGCCGTTTCTGTTAGGCCATAGCCCTCAGCAAGCGGTACGCCAGTGACTGCTTTCCATTTTTCTGCGGTTGCTTTCTGCACAGCCATACCTCCTCCTACCGCAATCTTCAAACCAGAGAAATCCAATTTACCAAAGGCTTCCTGGTTCAATAATCCATTGAAAAGGGTATTCACTCCGGTGATCACAGTGAAGCTCTTCTTTGCTAAATCTCCAATAAAAGCCTTCATATCTCTTGGGTTGGTAATCAGTACATTATGTGCACCGATTTTCAACATGGCAAGGCAGTTGACAGTCAAAGCAAAGATGTGGTAAAGCGGCAATGCGGTAATTACGATTTCTTCTTTTTCTCTCAATTTGGGCTTCATCCAAGCAGAGATTTGCTGCATGTTGGCCACAATATTTCCATGGCTTAGTTCCGCTCCTTTGGAGACTCCTGTAGTTCCCCCTGTGTATTGCAAAAACGCAGGGTCCTCCAAGGTCATCGCCACCTTCGAAAAAGTATGCTTGGATCCCAAAGACAAGGCCTTTTTGAAGCTTACCGCCTCCGGAAGGTTGAATGCGGGCACCATTTTTTTAACATGCTTCACGACAAGATTGACGATAGATCCTTTCAATCCTCCCAGCAAATCTCCAAGCTCGGTAACCACCACATGCTTGGCTTGAATTTCAGTTTTGATTTTCTCTAGATTAGAAGCAAAGTTGGCCACAATCACCACCACATCTGCACCAGAATCATTGAATTGGTGCTTCATTTCCGATGGAGTGTAGAGTGGATTGGTATTGACCACCACCATTCCTGCGCGAAGGGCACCAAACATAGCTACAGGATACTGCAATACATTGGGCATCTGAATGGCAACTCGAGCCCCTTTGCTCAGCTTCAATTCGTGGATTAGGTAATTGGCAAACTGTGCACTCAAGCGGTCCAACTCTTGAAAAGATAGGGTTTTGCCCATGCATTCGTAGGCTACAGCTGTTCCATATTTCTTGAC
>JBIIGH010000145.1:0-6312 GCA_044236565.1 Algoriphagus sp.
TAACTTCTTGAAAAAGGTGGAAGCACTTTCCTCTGAAGTGACTGCTACTACCAAGAAGTTGGACGAAGCACAGAAGGTAATCGATAAGGTCAATTCACTCATTAAGGACGTGAAGACCGATGATGCCAAAGCCCTTGAAACTGCCGCTAAGGACATCAAGAAGAAGCTAGATGCCGCGCGTGAAGCATTCACAGGACCTAAAGTAGAAGGACAAGGAATCGTTAGAAACCTATTCCCTACTACGATGAGCCGTTTGTTTGATCCAAGAAGCTATGCCAATTCAAGCTACACTGCACCGGGAGCAACCGAGGAGCGTTTGCTCACGCAAGCCAAGGAGGCTGCTGCTGAAGCGATTGCAAAAGTAGAGGCATTCATCAATGGTGATTGGAAAGCCTTCGAGGACAAGGTAAAAGCCACTCCTATCGACTTATTTCAGAACATCAAAAAATAAGTCATCCTAATACGCTAATCAAAAGCATCCTGAGCAATCAGGATGCTTTTTTTAACGCTTCTAATCATGTCAAACACGCAAATTCTACGGAATGCATTGCTGGGTACAGGTCTACTTTTGGGCATTTTTCTTACCCTGGATTTTCTTTTGGATAGCAGTGTTTGGACGGGAATGAAGGTAAGTCAGTCTGCCCTCACCGTGGAATACTGTGAGTTTAACCACCCCGAACGACTATTCCACCAACCTATCAATACCTATTCCAACCTGATTTACTTTTTCTATGGACTTGTAATTTTTCAATTGGCATTGAAGGACTTCAACTTTGTTGGGATAAAGGGAGTCAATTCCGTTCGTAATGCTCCTTACTTTTCCATCCTACTCGCAGCTAATTTCATCTATCTGAGCTTTGGCTCCGCATTTTTCCATTCTTCACTCACCTGGATCGGACAACGGGTAGACATGAATGCCACTTACGGCCTTACCCTCAGTTTAATCTGCATCGGGATGGTTCAGGTAGTAGTGAAAAAGGAGCTCTCCAAACAAATCCAAATTGCTACAGTCCTTGGTATGCTTTTGCTCATTGTTGGATTCCTTCCCCTCGCCTTGCAAATTTCAAGTGCTGTTTTATTGCCCGCTTTGTTTTTGGTATTGCTCCTGCTTGGGATTGGCAATTACGTTCAATACCGGTCCCAACGAAGTCCACTTCTGCTTATCCTGAGCTTTGTGTTGTTGGCCATTGCAATACAAGTTCGCACCCTAGATGTAGCCAAGATCAATTGTGATCCCCTATCCATCTGGCAAGGACATGCGCTGTGGCATTTTCTAACCGCAACGAGTAGCTTGTGCATGTATTTCTACTTCAGACGGGTCAAAAAACTGGGGCATTACAAAAAGTAAAAAGCCTACCCTAAGTTTTGTGTGTTTGTTTCAAATCATCCGTTCAACTATTGCGTAGGAAGTAGCGATAATTGAGGAACAGCGTGTAGATTTGAAAATCAATACTTGACTTCACTTGGTTTGAATTCTACAAGCAAAAAAATTTCCTGGAAAACTGCTGCCGGCATAGTCATCGCCAACATGATTGGGACAGGAGTATTTACAAGCCTCGGTTTCCAGCTTGCAGTGGTTCAAAACACCTGGACCATCTTATTGCTTTGGACTTTTGGAGGGATAATGGCCCTACTTGGAGCCTTGGTTTATGCTGAGTTGGGAACCCATTTTCGGCGAACCGGTGGAGACTATATCTTTCTTTCCGAAACGATTCATCCCTTGGTCGGCTATTTGTATGCTTGGGTGTCTTTGGTGGTAGGTTTTTCTGCTCCCATTGCCATTGCCGCTATGGCGATGAACAATTACTTAAGCCCAGTAGTGGGAGAAACGCAGCTACCAGGTCTCTTTTTTCTCGTGCTCATCCCTGCAGTACATATTTTTTCAGTAAGCAGCTCTGCCAAATTTCAAAATGGGATGACCATCCTTAAAATCGCGTTTGTACTGGCGCTAATTGGGGTAGGATTAGCCTTCGGCAGCAACAGTACAAGTCCAGCACTTAATTTTTCAGATTCTTGGAAGGAAGAAATTCTACTTCCTGGATTTGCAGTTTCCTTGATCTATGTCTTTTATGCGTATACAGGGTGGAATTCTGCAGCATACATCATTGAAGAAGTAGATCAACCCAAGAAAAATTTGCCCAAGGCACTCATTGGAGCTACCCTACTCGTGATGGTGATTTATGTTTTGCTACAGCTGGTTCTCCTCAAGCACGCCTCCGTATCTCAGTTATCTGGACAAGTTCAGGTTGCGGATATCGCATTCGGCAACCTTTTTGGTCCAAATGGAGCGCTATGGGTGAGTTTATTTATCGGAGTTCAACTGATCGCAACCATATCAGGTTACGCATGGGTAGGTCCTCGGGTCACTTATGCCATGGCAAAAGATTACAAACTCTGGAGACCCCTCGCGAAGGTCAATGGACAAAACATCCCGGTACGGGCAATTGTCCTCAACACAGGAATTAGCTTGGTATTGTTTGTCTCTGGCTCTTTTGAGCAAATCATGCTCTATGCTGGATTTATCCTGCAGCTCATGAGTACAGTCACCGTTTACTCTTCTTTAAAAATCAAAAACCAGGAAGGATTCAAAACCCCTTTCAAACCACTGCCCCAACTGATCTATTTAGGATTTAGCATTGCCTTAATGGGCTACCTACTCGTGGATAGACCCAAAGAAAGTTTGGCGGGCATTGGAATCTTACTTCTTGGCTGGGCAGTCTATGCCTTCGACAAAAAAATCACGCAATAGCACGGAATTAGAGATCCAATAACCTGCGGTGGTAATTGATTTGACCGAGATGGTAATTAAAATGACCATAGAGGTGAATTAAAAAGTAACCTACCGTCATGGAATGGCCTAAGAAAGAATGCTTGGATTGATCGCCTAATTTTTTGGGGTCCATGGATACCAGAGCTTGCTCAAACAGCTTTTTGAGCCCCTCCAACTCTTGGAGTAAATCTTCTCTAGTAAGCTTGCTCGGCACAAATTCACTGTCCCTATCTCGCTCAAACGCGATGCCAACCAAGTCCGATCCAAAAAACTGCTTCACGTTGCCAATCAAGTGAAGTGTCAAGTTGCCCGCAGAATTGTTAATTCCTTGTTCAATACGCCAGAGATTACGCTCATCTGAATAGGCTTTCAACTCCTCAATTAATTTGGATAAATCTCTCTGAAACAATTGGTTAAGGTCTTTGCTATTCATATTGACTTAAAATAATACACTCGAAACGGAACTACACGTCATTCCAAAATCGATGGAGCTGTTTTAAAAACAGATACCTGTGCGTTAAAGAATTGTAAGCTGTGAAGCAATGTGCGATTTTAAGGCTCAATTACATTTTTTCGCTGCCCATACTTACTTGGTCCAGCTTCGGATTGAGGTTCTTTCACTGCCGATGGCTCGCCTTTAGGCAAATCTGCAGTGTTGCTTCTTTCAGGAGTAGCACCCTGTGTTGGCTTCTTCTTTTTCTTTTTCTTCTTTTTAGCAGGCGACGAAACCACCTGAGCTGTGATGGTAGGTTTTGCTTTTTCGCCTAAGAAGGAAGGACCTTTTTCCATTTGTGCTGGGAGCGGATTCTGTGTCACTGCCATCCCTATCAACTGCTCTATGCGCACAAATTTGGGCTGATCCTTGGGGTTCACAAAGGTAATGGCCTCTCCTTTGGCATCTGCTCTTGCCGTCCGGCCTACACGGTGCACGTAATCTTCCGGATCACCCGGCGTGTCGTAGTTGATGACTAGCTCAATACCAACCACATCAATGCCTCGAGAGATGATATCTGTACCCACCAAAATTTTTACTTTCCTGTTTTTGAAAGCCGACATGATTTTTTCACGCTCTAATTGCTCTAAGTCAGAGTGAAAAGCTTCTATATCAAAGCTTTTTCTTAAAGCCTTGTGTAAGGCTTTCACCTTATCCTTGGTCGAACAAAAAATGATAACTGCCTCGTAATTCTTCTGAGATAGGATATGACGAACCAGTTCCTCTTTTTGCGTATCGTATACCGAATACATGGATTGGGTCACCCCTGAGGCGGTTTTACCAATGGCAATGGAAATTTCCTCTGGCTTATTCAGAATTTTCATGCTGAACTGTCGGATTTTTGGTGGCATGGTTGCCGAAAAAAGGATGGTTTGACGGTTTTGAGGAAGGTAGTTGACAATTTTCAAAATGTCATCTGAAAAACCCATGTCCATCATGCGATCGGCTTCATCCAAAACCAAGTGCTCTAGCGTGCTCAGATCAATTTTTCCACCTGCCAACAGGGCAATTAAGCGGCCTGGAGTAGCAACTACGATTTCAGCACCTGTTTCCAAGGCCCTCTTCTGTTGATCCCAGACAATGCCATCTCCCCCACCATAGATGGGAACGGAGCTTACGCCTAAGAAATAGGAAAAACCTTGGATCTGCTGGTCAATTTGTATGGCTAGCTCCCGTGTAGGGGCCAAAATCAAGGTATTGAGTGTACTGGTTCCAGATTTTGTGATTTTATTCAAAATGGGCAGCACAAAAGCGGCGGTTTTACCGGTACCTGTTTGCGCACAGGCAATCAGGTCTTTTCCAGTTAAAATAACAGGGATCGCCATTTCCTGTATGGGAGTTGGGGTATAAAAACCCATGGCATCAAGTCCTTCTTGTAAAGAGGACTCAAAATTAAATGAATTGAAATTCAAGCTGAGGTGATTTTTTGAGAAAAAGCCATCGGAAAAAGGTCCGAATAGTCAAATATACGGGGATTTGGGACAAATACCCATCTATTAACCGGTATTGATGTAGGTTAGTTCAAATCTGGGGCTATGCACTGGATGGAGGTTATTTACCCGAGTCACTTCAAGCAAGTTCAGGAAATCGAAAAGGACCCTGAAATGTGAAGGGCTACATCAAAAAAATGCCATTGGTGCAAAGAAGTGTATGCAGCTGGATAAATTCCAATTATCTTGTTTCCATAAGTCAAGGTTCGAGGACAAAAACAGCCGTTTTGGTTCCAAAGACTTACACTTAAGAAAATTTATTTTACCCACTTCTTTCCATACTACTGATGAAAAAATTGGCGCTACTTCTTTGTATTTTCTACTCTATTTCTGCTTACTCCCAAGGTTTACCTGGTTTAGGAGCAGGCACTACACCCAATAACCGCCCCATCCTGCACGGCAAAAAATGGGTGGCCATCACTGGCAAGCCACTTGCCGCTACCGCTGGCGCCATGACCTTCCAAAAAGGTGGAAATGCCGTAGATGCTGCCTGTGCCATGATCGCCGCCACATCTACCATGTGGGACGTACTTTCCTGGGGAGGGGAAACGCAGGCCTTGATCTACAATCCAAACACCAAGAAAGTCATCGCCATCAATGCCATGGGGGTCGCCCCAACTGGAGCTACGGTAGATTTTTACAAGGGTCAAGGAATGGATTACCCACCGCAATTTGGTCCCCTAGCCGCAACTACCCCTGGTACCCCTGGAGGAATTATGACCATGCTTGCCGAGTTTGGAACGCTTAGTTTGGAGCAAGTACTTCAGCCCGCCATGGATCTGGCCTTGGGCTATCCCATCGAAGCACAAACGGCCAATGCCATCGAGAACAACAAGTCCAAAATCAAGGAATGGCCCTATTCCAAGAAAGTATTTCTCCCACACCTGGGAGAGAAAAGAGAAGCTCCAGAGGCAGGAGAAATCTTCGTTCAGCAGGATCTGTACCAAATGCTACTCAAACTTGTGGAAGCGGAACGCGCAGCATTGAAAGCCAAAAAATCTAGAAAAGAAGCCATTTATGCGGCTTATGACCGTTTTTACAAAGGAGATATTGCCAAAGAAATCGTTCGCGGCACACGAGAGCAAGGCGGTTTATTTACAGAGGCGGATCTGGCCAACTGGAAGGTGAAAATCGAAGAGCCCCTACAAGTCAACTACCGTGGCATTGATGTATACAAGATGCAGGAATGGACCCAAGGTCCTGCCCTACTCCAGTCACTCAACATTCTGGAAAATTTTGACCTCAAGTCCATGGGCTACAATTCAACCCCTTACATTCATACAGTGTATCAGGCGATGAGTTTGGCCTTTGCCGATCGTGATTTCTACTACGGGGATCCAGCATTTGTACAATCGCCCATGAAAGGCCTGCTTTCAAAGGAATATGCGAAAGAAAGAGCCAAGTTGATCGGTTCAGTAAACAACCCTGACATCGGCGCAGGAGATCCTTATCCATTTCAAGGAGGAAGCAATCCCTACCTGAAACTACTTACTAAAAAATCAGAGGCTATAGCTTCCTTGACTCCAGCTGAAGTAACAGAAAGCTACATCGAAAACTTT
>JBIIGH010000289.1:0-6311 GCA_044236565.1 Algoriphagus sp.
GCTGCTGCGTAAAAAGTATCTACATCTGGAGGACCCACTGGCATTCCTCCACCTTGGCTGCGGTCTACCTTGTATGCTTTCACTTCCGTATACCAACGGCCGTTGTATTCTCGGCTTTCTACCTCAATCCCAAGGTTTACTTGCTCGCCTACCTTTAAACCAAACTGGTCGATTTTATCTCCCCAGATGGACACACACACTTTTTTGGGTTATTGCCCTCCAGTTTCTAAAATATATTCCTGCTTGCGCCAAGCATTGCCACTTTTTGAGCTCCCACTCACTTCCGGTAGCTGGGAGGTAATTTTTCCGCTTAAATCCATGATTCGTTTTTTCTATGTAAGACTACGAAGGTAAGCATTGCCTTTTACTTTTTAAATGACTTCAACACTTGGATTTTTTGACTTTAGATGTCCCAATTTTTACTCCTCCATCTTGACTAACCTCAGCAGTTCTAGTGGGGAGTGAAAAATAAAAATCTATCTAATGTGATTTGTTCAGAATAAAAAATAATAAATAATAAAAAAGAAAAAATAAAGTATTGATTATAACACTAATGTTGCATAGTTTGAAAATTTCGCTGTAGTTTCGAATCCTTTTTAACGCAGTTTCAACCCCCTCAAAAAAATCTTTTCACCTAACCCGATACTATGGCCTAGACTTTTACGTTGTTTATAAACCAACTTAAAAATGAGTAAGCAATTAGGTCCTGATGACAGCGTGTTGATCACCCTGTATCGTAATGGTAATGAAGCTGCCTTTAATCTCTTAGTAGATCGGTATCAAAGTAAAGTGTTTACCACCATCTTCCTGATCGTCAAAGATCAGGATGTAGCAGAAGATCTGTTACAAGATGTATTTGTCAAGGTGCTTCACACCTTGAATTCTGACAAGTACAACGAAGAAGGTAAATTTCAGCCTTGGGTGATGCGCATCGCGCACAACCTGGCGATCGATTACTTTAGAAAGGCGAAAAGATACCCCACCATCCTTTTGGAAGATGGGAGCAATCTGCTCAATTCCCTGTCCTTTGCAGAAGATTCCTCTGAAGAGCAACGCATCAAAGAGGAGACCCTTGCCTGGGTGCGCAACTTGATTGATGAGCTTCCTGAAGCTCAGAAGGAAGTGGTCATCATGCGGCATTACTTAGACATGAGTTTCCAAGAAATCGCCGAACAAACCGGCGTCAGTATCAATACAGCCTTGGGTAGAATGCGCTATGCGCTCAACCATATTCGTAAAAAAATGAAACAAGTAAACAGTGCCTATGATAAAATCATTTACCCCAAATGACCTGATTAGATATATCTATCAGGAAATGTCGGAGGTAGAACAAGAACTCTTAATGCAAGCCTTGCACAGCGACGACGCTTTGATGCAAGAATACATTGAACTGCTGAGCACCGTGGAGTTTTTGGAGCAAGTAAAATTGCAACCTTCCGAAAAAGTAGTGAAAGCCATCAAAAAAATGGCCCAGTCTACGGGACTTCCACAAGTCTGATCTAAGGTAACCCTGCTTCGGCAGGGTTTTCTTTTTTCTTAGGCTCAACCCCACTCTTTTTTTTAGAATTGAAATGGTTAATCCATCATTGAAGTTAGAAGTACCTGCTGTCAACCGTAGACCGCCTGTAGGCCGTGGCCTATCGTCTGTGATCAAGTCTTAGCCTATTCATCCATCCCCAGTGGAAACGAGGGTTGAAGTTTAGGAGAATCTGCTGTCAACCGTGGACCGTCGTCTGTTGACTACTTTTAAAACCACTTCATCATCGTGGCAATCAACTTCTTCACCCGAATCCCATACGGAGGGCGTAGCAAACTGACGTTGTTAAATCCGATCCGCTGCTTCAACACTCCTTTTTCATTGCTAAAGGCCAAAAACCCAAACTTGCCATGGGCTTTTCCAATACCACTATTGTTGACTCCTCCAAAAGGAAGTTCGCTGTGTAAAAAATGGAGTACACAATCGTTGATCACCAAGTTGCCGGAGCTGGTCTCTGTTAACACCCGTTTGGCACGAGAGTCGTCTTTTCCAAAAAAGTACAAGGCTAGGGGCTTGGGCTGTGAATGGATCAAGGCCAAAGCATCGTTGATCTGGGTGTAGGTAAGTATCGGGAGGATCGGGCCGAAAATTTCCTCTTGAAAGACCAGCATGTCCTTTCCAATCCCAGAAAGGAGAGTAGGTGCAATGTATCTCGACTCCTCGTCTACCTCTCCTCCAGCTTCTACTTTAGCTCCTTTTTGAACTGCATCCTCGAGCATCTGCCGAATTCGATCAAAGTGCTTGCGATTGATCAGTCGGGCATAGTCTGGACTTTGCATGACTCCTTTTCCTTCGGGATTGTAGTAGCGAGTCAAAGCAATTTGCGCCTCGTTAATAAAGGCCTCCTTTTTATCCTCAGGAACAAGGATGTAATCAGGAGCGATGCAGGTTTGGCCACAGTTGACAAACTTGCCCCATATCAATTTTTCCGCAGCATCGGTTAAGTCTGCAGAGGCGTCAATAATGACTGGAGATTTTCCTCCTAATTCTAGGGTAACTGAAGTTAAGTGTTGTGCTGCTGCGTGCATCACGATTTTTCCTACTTGTGGGCTTCCGGTAAAGAAAATATGGTCGAAAGGCAAGGCCAAAAGCTCCGAGGCCACCTCTTTTTCTCCCAGACAAACGGCTACCTCATGCGGGGCAAAGAGTTCGCTCACAAGGTCTTGAACGAGCTGAGCGGTATGGGGGGCGTATTCTGACGGTTTCAGAATCGCAGGACATCCAGCCGCAAGTGCAGACACCAAGGGTCCAATGGCAAGGTTGAAGGGAAAATTCCAAGGGGAAATTAGCAGCGCCCTTCCTTTGGGCTCCGCCACAATAAACGCCGAAGTGCCGAGCATGGGTAGCGGAGTCGGTTGCGGTTGAGGCCGCATCCAAGAACTTAAATTTTTTAAGCAATGCTTGATCTCGGAGGTCACAGGAAAAATCTCATTGAGGTCTACCTCAGGTGCCGGTTTACTGAAATCCATCCAAAGCGCCTCTCGTATGGCTTCCTGGTGGGAATTGATCCAATTCAAAACCTTGAGCAAGCGTTCCTTCCGCTCTGCAAGTGTGGAGGTTCTCCAAGCGATAGCCGTGGGGAGCTGGCTAGCAAAAAGTTCAGCGGGTGAAGGGCGAAAGTCAGAAAGCTGGGTCATATCTGGAAATCATTGAGAAGCTATGGAAAATTACCTTTTCAAATTTGAGGGTTTTTACCTTAATATCTTCAATAACCGTAATGTTCGGTCCCTTTATTTTTGGGAGATTCAATTGAATTTTAGTTCAATCCCATTCCATTAAATAAAACTTTTTTAAAGCCAATAACCCGATTCTCATAAAGAAGGTAAAGGAAATGAATTCCATGTTGGTAATTATATACCTTAAAATGGAGATTGGATCCTACCTGTTTAAATGAAAAATTATCTATTTTTTTCCCATTTAAATCAAAAATCAAGGCTTTATCCGCATACAAGTTATCGATATAAAACTCCCCTGAATTTGGATTAGGGTATAAGTTCAAACTTTCAAAAGATTGAATATCCTCAGAAAGTATTCTGATATAAATAACCCCAGGAAGAGAAAAATCTTCTGAGTCCTTAATTCTATAGCTTATTTTATCAACTCCCACGAAATTTTTATTGGGATAATAGACATGCTTATTGTCTTCATTTACGATTTTTGCGCCACTGAGCCCCTCATCAAATACAGGGATAAGATCTTGACTATCATTATCAATGTCTGAGAAATTGGTCTTCCAATTCTCTTTGTCCTCTAATACTATTTTCCCGTTTGTAAATATTTGATAAACAAGGCTATCCTTTCTTATGACTGGTCGATCATTAATTGGCATTACTTGCAAACTATAAATTGCCGTATCACTAGCATATTCTTTGTCTTGTGCCACGAAAGAGAAAAAATCACTTCCAAAATAATCCGTATCTGGCAGGTATACGAATGATCCATCTTGGTTTAATTTAAGGCTTCCATTTCTAGTCGATTGAATTAATTTAAAGCTAAGTACATCTCCATCTGGATCTGTAGCGTGTTTTTTTAACCCTTCCAATCCTAGCCTCTCAATTTTTGTGTCTTCATCAAGGCTATCCATTGCGTCCTTGGTTAAGGGTCGATCGTTTACAGGAATTACCTCAAAACTATAGGTAGCCGTATCACTAGAATATTCATTGTCTTTTGCTACGAAGGAAAAGGAATCTCTTCCAAAAAAATCCTTTTCTGGCGCGTAAATTATAGAGCCATCACCATTTAATTTAATTTCCCCATTTTTTGTCGGGCTGATTAATACAAAGCTCAAAGGATCTCCTTCTGGATCCTTTGTATGTTTCTTTAATCCTTCCAATCCTAGCCTTTCAAGGATGGTATCTTCATAGAGGCTATCCAATACATCCTTGGTTTGTGGTTTGTCATTAATTGGGGATATGTTGATTACTACCCTACCTGTATCCAAACCTATAGACCCGATTATTCCACTGCTAAAGTAAAATTTGTCTACACCATTCTCATTTTCAAAGGGCGTATACGTGAATTTATTGGTGTTGCCTTGTTGTTCAATGACCCCTTTTGTGGGTGGTACTGCAATGAAAAAATTTGTGTTGACTAAATTATTTTCTGAATCGCTTAATTCGATGGTCAATGGAACATCTTCTCCAGTTTGAACATATTGATCAAAAACAACGGGATTGAATTTGATTGGTGCATCAGACCATTGATTGTCTAGCCATTGGACTCTTTCATATAACCATATTTTAAGGAAGGAAACGTCTTCTGTAAATGTTCTAGTGTTTCCCCATTTCCAATATCCCCATAGTGCGGTATTCAATTCTTGTGAAGCATTTATTGATCTAGCGTTCTGATTAATTGAATACATCATTGTGGACAAAAGGTCCTCCCGAATTGTACTCCATTTTTCCTTTACTTTGGCTTCAAAATTCTCATCTTCAAAAAAACGTCTAAACCAGGCATTCTCTACTGAAGCTTTAAATCCTAAGGGGCCCTCCCGATTTCCTGCGCTGAGATCGAAATCCCAAATAGGACCGTAGGTAATTTTATTCTTATTCTTGGTGTCGATGTATTTAAAAACTGAATACTCGCCAATGTCAAAATTTTTAAGAATCTCTTGGACCAGGTAAAAGTCAATCACTGATTCAACATTAAAATGTTTAGCATACCCTATGTTTGGATCTCTAAATTTTTCGTCAAATAGTGCGTCTTCAGCGGTCATTAATATGTTTTTTAGGTAATTAAAATGAACCTGAGCAGCCTGTGGTGTCTTGGCGTTTAGGTCATCGGGATCCTTAATCGTGATTGGAACACCTGCATTTGTAAAAAAATTATATTGCTCCCCTAATCTCAGGTCAAGTTCAAAAATTACCCCTCCACTTGTAATATTGTTTTTGGTATTTACTTCAGTGATATCAATTCGGTTTGAAGCAATTTTTGGAACCTCAATCAATTGATAGCTGCCTAAATGTTCACCATTTAAAACTACCTCTACAGGAATGCTTCTTGGTGTATAGCCAATACCAATGTATAGGCCTAAATCTGAAGCTAATTTGGTCCGAGAACCAGACTTATCTTCAAAATTGGCAAGTAATGCCCAATGTCTGCTGGCTGGCAGATCACCTATAGTTTTGGATTTATACAGTTTTAACCGGAACGGTTTTTTAGGATATTCCCAGGTTGAATTGCCTCGTCCCTTTATTTCTGTGGAATCTTTCAAAACAGAAAAATTCTTCTTTGAATCATAAAATAAATATTCTGCTTTCTGGTAATTGAGTTTTGAAGTGATTGGCAAACTGCCAATCGTATTTATTTCCAGTATGGAAATTTGATTTGCCTTCAGTGATTCTACAATAGCCTTATTCTGGGCATTAAGGCTAAAAGTTAAAAGAAATGCAAAAAAAATCAGAGGTACTTTTTTTCTGTTTGTGCTCATTAGTGGGGACTATAATTGCATAGGTAAATATTGAAAAATAATGAGTTGACTAAAAATAAATTATATGATTTTCTACTCATTAGTTATAAACGCATTTTAACTCGTTTTGGAACTATCCTGAATTAGGAGATTGAGTTGGGCTAGCTCCTTTTCACTCAGGTCTCTCCATTTTCCAACAGCGAGATCCAATTGTATATGCATGATACGGATCCGTTTGAGCTGGGTAACCTGGTACCCGAGGTAGCTACACATTCGGCGAATTTGCCGATTCAACCCTTGTTTGAGGATAATCCGAAACTTAAACTTGTTGATAATTTCGACAGTACAAGGAGCTGTTACGGTGTC
>JBIIGH010000015.1:0-21616 GCA_044236565.1 Algoriphagus sp.
GGTGAGTACTAGCCAAAGGTAGCCAGAGGAGGGTTTGGTAATTTTTTCCATGTTTAATTGATATTAATATGATATCATATTGAATACGTAAACATAGAAAATTTGTTTGTGATTTGGCAAAAAAAAAATCCTCCGAAATTTCCGGAGGACGAACAGCGTTGTGGCGCTTACTTCTTTTTGAAAAGAGAATCTACAAACTCGGTGCGGTTGAAGAGCTGCAAGTCGGTCATTTTCTCTCCTACGCCAATGTATTTGACAGGGATCTTAAACTGGTCTGAAATCCCGATAACCACACCTCCCTTGGCAGTGCCGTCGAGTTTGGTGATGGCTAGAGCGCTCACCTCGGTGGCTTTGGTAAATTCCTTGGCCTGCATAAAGGCATTTTGTCCAGTAGAACCATCCAAGACCAACAGGATCTCATGCGGCGCATCGGGGATAAATTTTTGCATCACGCGCTTGATCTTGGTGAGCTCGTTCATCAAGTTGACCTTGGTGTGTAGTCGACCAGCGGTATCGATAATCACTAGGTCTGCTTGCGTATCCACTCCTTGCTTCATGGTGTCGAAGGCCACGGATGCAGGATCAGTGTTCATGCCGTGGGACACGACAGGTACGCCCACTCGGTCACCCCAAAGAATCAATTGATCCACTGCTGCGGCTCTAAAGGTATCGGCAGCGCCAAGGACTACGGATTTGCCTGCATTTTTGAAGAGGTGTGCCAGTTTTCCGATGGTGGTGGTTTTGCCCACGCCATTGACGCCAACTACAAGAATTACGTAGGGCTTTTTTTCTGCGGGCAGATCAAAGTCCAGCAGGTCTTGTGTGTTGTTTTCTTCCAGCAGCAGGGCAATTTCCTCGCGAAGAATGCTGTCTAGCTCCGAAGCATTGAGGTACTTGTCTCGCGCTACGCGCTCCTCAATTCGTTGGATTACTTTGACGGTCGTCTCTACGCCTAGGTCTGAGCCGATGAGTACCTCTTCCAACTCATCCAATACTTCTTCATCGACCTTTGATTTGCCGACTACTGCCTTGCTGAGTTTGGAGAAAATGGATTCGCTAGTCTTTTGAAGACCTTGGTCCAAGCTTTCTTTTTTCTCTTTGGAGAAGAAACCAAAAATTCCCATGGGATTTGTCGCTAATTGGAAGTCAAGGTAATGAAAAAGTCCCTGCTGAACTAATCAGAGGGACTTTAGAACCATCACGAGGAAGGTAAAATTATTTGTTCAAGGTCGCCTGAACTTCAGTCGAAGGGACCATTTCTTCTCTAAAGGTGTATGCGCCAGTCTTTGGAGACTTTACCGCACGAATTACTTTGGCGTAAGATACGCCACCTTCTCTTTTTAGGGTTGCTACTACTTTCTTAGCCATTGCTTTTTTGTTTAGGGGACGAGGTCCTGAGCTAAAATTACTTTATTTCTTTGTGAACAGTCATCTTCTTCAAGATCGGATTGAATTTCTTCAACTCTAATCTTTCAGTCGTGTTTTTTCTGTTTTTGGTGGTGATGTATCTAGAAGTACCTGGCATGCCAGAGTTCTTGTGCTCTGTACATTCCATAATCACTTGTACTCGGTTGCCTTTCTTAGCCATCTCTGTGTTGATTTAAGGGACTGTGACTGGATTATCTGATTACAATCATGCCGTTTTCCTGCGCTTTTTTCAAAACTGCAGTAATGCCATTCTTGTTGATTGTCTTCAATGCCTTAGAGCACACTTTCAACGTAATCCATGCGTCTTCTTCAGGAACGTAGAAACTCTTCTTGTGAAGGTTTGGGGAAAATCTACGCTTCGTCTTGTTGTTCGCATGGGACACGTTGTTACCTACTCGAGGTCTTTTGCCGGTAATGTCACAAACTTTTGCCATGATAATATGTCCT
Source organism: Algoriphagus sp. (assembly GCA_044236565.1). Lineage (GTDB taxonomy): Bacteria > Bacteroidota > Bacteroidia > Cytophagales > Cyclobacteriaceae > Algoriphagus. The sequence goes on from JBIIGH010000015.1 coordinate 1,876, forward strand.
TAGTGGTATGCGTTTCTGTATTGGGTCTGCAAATATCGGAACTTTTCGGATAGTAGCAACAACTATTTTAAAAATATTCCTTCGATTTTCAGGATTTTGGATAGGGGCAATGCTTGCAGCCGCTTCCACAGCAGTAGCCGCGTTTTAAATGGTACTTTTCTGTAAAAACCAGTAGCCCCTGAGCATTGAGGTAATAATCTTCCGATGTCAAAGGAGGCACGGGCTTCTTTTCGTTTTTCATGGTGTACCCAAGGGCATTTCCTATATTTGTAAGCAGTCAGTAGCCTGAACTGCCACAAAATTAAGAAAATCATGGAGACCATCACCTCAAGTAGTCAAGCGATCGCTTTGGAAGAAAAGTACGGAGCGCACAATTACCATCCCTTACCCGTAGTCCTTACCCGTGGAGAAGGTGTTTTTGTATGGGATGTGGAAGGCAAGCGCTATTATGATTTTTTGTCTGCCTACTCTGCCGTCAACCAAGGACACTGTCATCCGCGCATCAAAGATGCCATGATTGAACAGCTTGGAACACTTACGCTGACTTCCCGTGCATTCCACAACGATCAGTTGGGACCCTTTGAACAGTACATCACGGAATACTTTGGCTTTGACAAGGTGCTGCCCATGAATACCGGTGCGGAAGGGGTGGAAACTGCCCTCAAGCTGGCCCGTAAGTGGGGACATGAGGTCAAGGGAGTTGCTGAAAACGAGGCAAAAATCATTGTGGCAGCAGGCAATTTTCATGGACGCACGACCACGATTGTTTCTTTCTCTACAGATGATTCTGCCAAAAAGAATTTTGGCCCCTTCACCCCAGGATTTATCACCGTGCCCTACGACGATATTCCAGCACTTGAAAGTGCACTAGAATTGGATGGGGTGGTTGGATTTTTAATTGAACCCATTCAAGGAGAGGCGGGGGTATACACGCCTGCAGCCGATTACTTAAGCAAGGCAAAAGCAGCCTGCAGCAAAAAGAACGTCTTGCTTATCGCAGATGAAATTCAAACAGGCATCGCCCGTACGGGATCTTTGCTTGCCGTCTGTGGCAACTGTAGCTGTAAGGGACACTGCGAAAAGCAGGCATCCTATACCCAGCCCGATATTTTGATTTTGGGCAAGGCCCTTTCGGGTGGATTTTACCCGGTTTCTGCCGTTTTGGCCAACGATCACATCATGAACGTAATCAAGCCAGGCCAGCATGGATCTACCTTTGGGGGCAATCCGGTAGCGGCAAAAGTAGCCATGACGGCGCTGGAGGTGGTTCGTGACGAGCATTTGGCACAAAATGCGCGTCACTTGGGTGATTTATTCCGCTCTCGCATGCAGGTTTTGGTAGACAAGTACAAGGTACTTAGCCTAGTTCGCGGTAAGGGCTTACTGAATGCCGTGGTGATCAACGATACAGAGGAAAGTTCCACCGCCTGGGATATTTGCGTGAAGCTGGCGGAAGCTGGGTTGTTGGCCAAGCCCACTCATGGCAATATCATTCGTTTTGCGCCACCTTTGGTACTGACTGAGGAGCAGCTGCACGAATGCGTGGATATCATCGAGTCGGTGGTTGCCACCTACAGTTGATTTCAATAATTACGCGCTAGCTACAGTTTTCCTTCAAACAATCTTTCTGATGTCCAAAGCAGTCATTTTTGATATGGATGGGGTCATTTGTCATACCAATCCCTTCCATGCCCAAGCCTTTTCTCTCTTTTTTGAGAAGCGCAACCTTTTTCCAACGGAGGAGGAGTATTTTCAACACATGTATGGAAAAAATAACGGCTACATTTTAAGCCATTTTCTAGGTAGAAAAATTGAGGGGCAGGAGCTGCTTGACCTGGAATTTGAAAAGGAAAGCTTGTTTCGAGAGATCTACCAAGCCCACGTGGATCCCATCGCTGGATTTTTGGAGTTTTTTCATGGGCTGAAGCAAGCGGGACTGAAAACGGGTATCGCTACCTCCGCACCTTTTGCCAACATGGAGCTGATTGCAGGAAAGCTGGATCTTTTTCCTCATCTGGAATCCGCTCTAGCGAGTGAGCAGGTGTCCAAACACAAGCCAAACCCAGAGGTGTACCTCAAGTCTGCGGCCAACCTCTCCTTGGCTCCCGATCGTTGCCTGGTCTTTGAAGACTCCTTTTCCGGAGTGAGCGCTGCAAAAAATGCGGGTATGAGGGTGGTTGCCGTGCTTTCTTCCCATCAAAAATCCGATTTGCCGCCCTGTGACTGGTATATCGAGGATTATTCCGAAATTCGCCCCGATTTGATTCACCAATTGATACCCTGATGAACTCCCGTAGACCCCGTCGAAACCGTAAATCTGAAGCTGTACGCAACTTGGTGGAAGAAACCCAAGTGTCTGTGAAGGACTTGATTTTCCCCTTGTTTCTCGTAGAGGGCAGCGGCCAGCAAAGTGAAGTGGCCTCCATGCCTGGGATCTATAGAAGGTCTTTGGACGGGACCTTACGTGAAATCGAGGAATGCATGAAGTTGGGAATTACTGCTTTCGATGTGTTTCCTGCCTATCCCGAATCTTTGAAGGATGCAGTAGCCTCTGAAAGCTACAATCCAGAAACGTTTTACCTCAAGGCTTTGCGGCAAATCAAAAAAGACTTTCCAGAACTCTGCTTGATGTCCGATGTCGCCATGGATCCCTACAGCAGCGATGGTCACGATGGATTGGTCAAAAATGGCAAAATCCTGAATGACGAAACCTTGGTGATCTTGGGGAGAATGGCGCTGGCGCAAGCGGATGCTGGCGTAGATATCCTCGGCCCCTCTGACATGATGGATGGTCGAGTAGGATTTATCCGTAACCTTTTGGATGAAAATGGCTATACCGATACCTCAATCATGTCCTACACGGCCAAGTATGCGAGTGCCTTTTATGGTCCTTTTCGGGATGCTTTGGACTCAGCGCCTAAGTTTGGCGATAAAAAAACCTACCAGATGAATCCTGCCAACAGCAAGGAAGCCTTGGTAGAGGCGGCACTTGATGTAGCCGAAGGAGCTGATTTTTTGATGGTGAAGCCGGCTTTGAGTTACTTGGATATCATCAAGTCGCTGAGCGAGGCCCATCCACTTCCGATTGCGGCTTACAACGTGTCTGGTGAATACAGCATGGTCAAGGCTGCGGCAGAGCGCGGCTGGTTGGACTACGAGCGGAGTATGAATGAGATGCTGCTCTCCATCAAGCGAGCGGGGGCGAAAGTGATCTTGACCTACTTCGCGAAGGATTTTGCCAAACTCAAGAAATAAGGAATAGACTTTTTTTAGGTCAAGAAACTGGCAAGTCAACACGCTGGGAATGAACATTTAGGTTCTAAATCTTGTTTTGATTATCAATATCACATCTACTAGCTGATTAGATTAATGATTTAATAATCTCATCGTAGAGTTGGATTTAAAACTTCTTCAAGTAAGTTTGCGAAAAAATTTAGTGAAATGATCCGTTTAGGGCTTCTTATCACCTTGCTGCTATCCACCCTCTCTTTCGAGCGAGTGGAGGTAAAGGCGTTGGAGGCTAGCGAAAATTCGCAAAACGTTAAAACGGTCATCGAATTTTCCAGTTCCTACGGTGATTATTTTTTTGGAGGTCGAGAATCTTCAAATTTACCCACCTTCAATCCGCATCAGCGATATACGGAATTAGGTGACCTCACTTTCTACAGCTCCTTTTTTCAGTTTTCTTCAGGAGTTGATTTTTTCAAGCAATTCGTTGCTGTTACCCCGCATTGGGTAGTCAAAGACATCCTCATTTTTATCAGCGTTTTAAGGATTTAAAAGCCATCAATTTTTCGGCTTGTACACTCACGATCTAAATGCTTAGGTCGCGGAGCTTTCTATTCTTTTCCTTTAACAACATTGTATTTATGTATAAATATCTAATGGTATTGCTTTGCATTGCCATTCCAGAAAAGCTGTTGTCCCAAGCAATGAATGCGGACAATAAAGTGCTTGAACTTACCTACACCGATGCGGTCGGTATTTTGTTGGAGCAAAATTTACCACTCTTGAGTTCGCATTTTCAGGTGGAGGCTTCCGAAGGAGAATTGCTACAAGCAAGAGCCTGGAACAACCCTCACTTCAACTGGAACCAAGACTTATACAGCGCGGAGCGAAACGAATATTTTAACCAGAGAAATCAGCGTTTGATCCAATTGGACTTCATGTTTTCGGTATCCGGAAAACATACCCGGGCGGTAAAATTGGCTAAAATAGGGGTGGAGCAAAACCAGCTGCAGTATGAAAACACAAAGCGAAGCCTAGTTTTCGAGTTGGGATTGAAATTCCATCAGCTACTTATGCTTCAGAAAAGAAGCGAGATCTACAAGGAGGTGTTTGCTCAATTCAAGTCGCTAATTGATAAGTATGAAATCCAATACAAGGTCGGTGAGATCCCTGGAAGTGAATTGATTCGTCTTAAATCCGAATTATTGACGCTTCAGAACACCATCGTTTCCAACCAAAATGAGGTGGAAATGGAGATGGCTGAAATCCGAATGCTGTTGAATTTGAGGCCTGATGTCACCATCAAAACTAAAGAATCCTCTTTGGCACTACCCGATGCAAGTCGGTTGAACTATGGGGAATTGATCAGCTATGCTGAGGAAAATCGCCCAGATTATTTGGCAAGGCTCAATGAAATTTCCTACGAGGAAATGAACCTGAAGCTACAAAAGTCAAGAGCTGTTCCAGATCTTATGTTGGGATACCAGCCTCATGATAAGGGAAGTAACTATGTCAGACCCTACTCTGGTCTAGTCTTCGAAATGGACGTACCTATTTTCAATAGAAACCAAGGTAACATAGCTGCCTCGGAAGCAAACATCAATCGTGCAAAAACAGACGCAGAACAGGCTTTGGTTGCTTTGCAAAACGAGATCTACTCTTCGGTGAATAAGTATTTTCATTCACGCACAGCCTTGGATAATTACAACCTGGAATTTTTGAAGGAACTCGAGCAGCTAAATACCTCTGCGCTCCAGAACTACAACAACAAGAATATTAACATCCTGCAGTATCTCGATATGCAGCGGACGTACATCACGACCATGTCAGAATATCTAGGTCTTAAGTCTGAGATCGTACAACGAGTAATTGACATTGAGTTTACCACAGGTTATCAACTTTACAACTAAAAAATCATGAATACCTATAAAATATCATTCCTAGTACTTCTATCCACCCTCGTATTTGCTTGTTCGGAAGAAAAAGAAACTGAAGCAGAGGTAACTAGTGCCCCCGCCACGAGTATCAAGGTAAGTGAGGAAGCATCAAAGAATATTACCACTGTGACGGCAGACAGCATCAATGATTTCAGCAGGTTCAACACTGTCGGTGAAATCAGCTTTGATGAAGATAATGTGGTACGGATTTTCCCTATCGTCAGCGGTAGTGTAGAGAAAGTATACGTTTCTTTAGGGGACTATGTAAAGGCTGGGCAGCGCTTGTCGACTATCCTAAGTACAGATGTCATTTCCTTCCAGAAGGATTATTCAATTGCCAAATACAACCTGGATGTAGCTGAAAAAGGATTCCAAAGAACCAAAGAGCTTTTTAAGTCCAACATTGCTTCTACCAAGGATTACACTGAAGCAGAAAATCAATACAAAAACGCGTTGGCAGAATTTCAGGAGAAGGAAAAGAAGTTGGAACTCTATGGCACTTCCAACAAGCCCGATGCAGTATTTGAATTGTATGCCCCTAAAAGTGGCTATATCGTGGAAAGAAATGTAAACGAAGGGCAGCAAATCCGTACCGATAACGATGCCTCCCTCTTTACTATTTCGGATTTGAAAACCATTTGGGTATGGGCCAATATTTACGAAAGTGATCTTTCTAAAGTAAATGTGGGTGATACCATGGAAGTAACTGCCTTGGCTTATCCCGATAAGTTGTACAAAGGAGCCGTTTCAAAAATCAACACCATGTTGGATCACGACTCACGCATCATCAAGGTGCGTACCGAGGTAGACAACTCTGATGCCTTGCTGAAGCCGGAGATGTTTGCCTCTGTATCGATGGTATCCTCCATTGGACAAAGAGCCTTGGCCCTTCCTACCGAGTCTGTCATCATTGAAAGTAACAAAACCTACGTCATGAAAAAAGTAGGCACAAATGAATTTGCGAAAGTAGAAGTGAAGGTGGGTAAGACTATTGGAACCTTTACGCAGATCGAAAGCGGTATTGCTGTTGGGGACGTGGTAGCCAGAGACTACTCGCTTTTTTTGATGACCGCATTTAATAACGCCAAGTAATCATGAACAAGTTATTAAGTGGATTAATATCCTTTTGCTTGAAGAACAAATTAACTGTTTTTGCTGGCACTGCAATTCTTGCAGCTTGGGGATATTTCAGTTTTACAAATACGCCTATTGAGGCATTTCCTGACGTAATCAATACCCGAGTGGTGGTCATCACCCAATGGCCGGGTAGAAGTGCGGAGGAGGTTGAAAAGTTCATCACTATTCCTGTCGAGATAGAGATGAATGTGGTACCGGATAAGACCAGTTTACGTTCTATTTCGGTGTATGGTCTTTCAGTAGTGACCATGATTTTTGAAGACGACGTGGATTACTTCACTGCCAGACAGTTGGTAGGTAATCAACTTCAAAATATTGATTTGCCAGAAAATGCGGAGGCAGAGATTCAGCCTCCATCTGGTCCTACTGGTGAAATTTACCGCTATACGCTCAAAGGAGAGAACAAGTCTGTACGCGAACTTAAGGAAGTGCAAGACTGGGTTATCGACAAGCGACTCAAATCCGTTCCGGGTGTAGCCGACGTCATCAGCTTTGGGGGCGAGGTAAAAATCTTTGAGGTAATCATCAATCCTCTTCAGCTCAATCAATACAATCTGGCAACGGATGATGTATTTCGAGCGCTTCGAGAAAACAATTCCAACGTAGGTGCGGATGTCTTGGAGATCGCTCCTCAATCCTTTATCGTAAGAGGTATTGGTTTGGTGAAGAATATTGAGGACATCAAACGAATTCCAATTAAATCCGTAGAAGGTACGCCTATCCTCATTTCGAATGTGGCGCAGGTCATGGAATCCTCCAAGCCTCGACTTGGTAAGGTAGGTCGTGACGATCAGCCCGATGTGGTGGAAGGAATTGTGCTGTTGCGAAGAGGAGAAAATCCAAGTGAGGTACTGAAGGTACTCAATGAAAAGATCACAGAGCTAAACGAACGCGTTTTGCCAGAGGGAGTCAAAATTGATCCTTTTTACGATCGAACTACCTTGGTGAACGTGACTACCCATACGGTGATGGAAAACCTCATCGTCGGGGTCTTGCTAGTAACCTTCATTTTGTTGATTTTCTTAGCAGACTGGAGGACTACTTTGATCGTTTCGATCATTATTCCACTTGCCTTGCTTTTTGCATTTGTTTGCTTGAAACTTCAGGGCATGTCAGCCAACTTACTTTCCATCGGAGCGATTGATTTTGGTATCATCGTGGATGGCTCGGTGGTGATGGTAGAGGGGATGTTTGTCTACCTGGCTCACCAACAGCATAAACTTGGGGTACAGCGCTTCAATTTGATCTCTAAAATGAGCATGATCAAGCGGATTTCCGTGGAGATGGGGAAGCCAATCTTCTTTTCAAAGCTCATCATCATTACCGCATTGCTTCCAATTTTTGCTTTCCAGAAAGTGGAGGGTAAGATGTTTTCTCCGCTTGCCTATATCATTGGATTTGCACTGCTAGGAGCCTTGATTTTCACGTTGACGTTGGTGCCTGTTTTGGGGCATATGCTCCTCAACAAAAATGTTCGTGAGAAAAGTAATCCGCTCGTTACGTTCTTGGAGCGAATTTACAAGCCTGGATTGGAGTGGTGTATTAGAAAGAAGAAAACTGCACTATTGATCTCAGGATCTTTGCTTTTGGTCAGCTTGCTTGTCGGTTCAAACCTAGGTACAGAGTTTCTTCCTCAATTGAATGAGGGTTCCATTTATGTTCGAGCTTCCATGCCTCAAAGTATCTCCTTTTCGAATGCAAACTTGCAGTCTGAAAAAATGAGACAGATTGTTCGGAAATATCCTGAAGTAAGGGGAGTGATTTCTCAGAATGGTCGACCGAATGACGGTACGGATCCGACAGGGTTCTTCAACATGGAGCTTTTCGTAGATCTGTATCCGAAGGACGAATGGGAGAGTGGCTTGAAAAAGGAGGAATTGATTGCAAACATGCAGAATGAGCTGGAGCAAGCCTTCCCAGGGGTCGTTTTCGGATTTTCTCAACCTATTTCAGATAACGTGCAAGAAGCGGTCTCTGGGGTAAAAGGAGAGATGGCTATCAAAGTTTTTGGGGATGACTTCACTAAAATCGAAGCGAAAGCCGATAGCATCAAGGCCATCATGGGAAATATTGATGGGGTGCGTGATTTGGGTGTGTTTAAGAGTTTGGGTCAACCTGAACTGAGCATTAAACTGGATCATGCTAAGATGTCTCGCTACGGGGTCACCAGTAAAGAGGCCCAGGATATCATCGAAATGGCCATTGGGGGTAAAACGGCCTCGCTGCTCTATGAAGGAGAGCGAAAGTTTGACATCCGTGTCCGTTACTCTGCAGAATATCGAAATAGTACTGAAGATGTAGGCAAGTTGTTGGTACCTAGTACCAGTGGAATTAAGATTCCGTTGAGTGAGATTGCTGACATCAGCCTCGTAACCGGTACCGCTTTCGTGTACAGAGAGAATAACCAGCGATTTGTTCCTGTCAAGTTTTCCGTAAGGGATCGAGATTTGGGAAGTACCATTGCCGAGGCTCAGGAAAAGGTGGCAGCGGCAATCCCAGAAGAAAAAGGCTATTCCTTGAGTTGGAACGGAGAATTTGAAAACCAAGTTCGAGCTACGAAAACCTTATCCTACGTAGTTCCGGTGTCGGTTTTCCTGATCTTCGTGCTCTTATTTATCATGTTTGGATCGGCAAGGGATGCGAGCATTGTATTGCTCAATGTGCCTTTTGCACTGATTGGAGGGATTATGGCCCTTTACATGACGAATATCAACTTTAGTATTTCGGCAGGGGTAGGATTTATTGCTCTATTTGGTGTCTGTATTCAAAATGGGGTGATCCTAGTTTCTGTGTTCAATAAGAATATTGAAGAGGGGATGTCTACGTTGGATGCAGTAATCCAGGGGTCTATGACCCGAGTACGACCCGTGGTGATGACCGCCTTGATGGCTGGATTGGGTCTTTTGCCCGCTGCACTGTCTTCAGGTATTGGCTCAGAAACACAACGTCCGCTTGCGGTAGTAGTGATTGGTGGTCTAGTTACTGCCACTGTGCTCACTCTTTTGATTTTGCCAGTGATCTATTTGATGTTCGTCAAAAAAACAGAGAAGAAATCAAAGTCAAAATCTGTTGCTACTCATTAATCGAAAACAGATGAAAAAACTACTCATTATATTGACAATTGTCTTTGGGACTACGTTGGCTTATGGCCAGGAAAAAGCTCCTGAAGTGGCAAAGCCAAAGCATGACAAATTCAGATGGGGATTTACCTTCATGAATGTGTGGAGTGATGTACAAGGAAATACACCCGATTTGTTTACCAAGCCTTCTCTTGGAGGTATCGTAAAAGTGGAGTATTACCCAGTGGAGTTTCTAGGAATCACCGCGGGTGTGGGCTACCAACAACGAGGCTATGGGCTCATTTTGCCTGACACAGGGTTTGTAGCACCATCGCTCAATACCTATCGAAACAGGATTCGTACCAATAATGTGGAATTTCCAATTGGCTTAATCTTGAAAACGCCCAAGCCTATCGCGGGAGGATCTACTTGGTTAACGGCAAATGTGGGGATTTCACCGCTACGAATGTTTGAAGCCAATGATGTCTACTTGAGCGTAGAGGATGGCTTCCATGTGGTGAAAGACGTAACCACCTCCTTTAGCCGTACGGATTCTCCTTTGTTTGTATCGATTGGACCAGAAATCGATACCTCTGCAGGATTTCTTCAAGTCCATTTGATCGGTTCCTTCGGGTCCAAAGAGGTATTCACGGACGTAAACAATTCCAAGGGCTACTCTGGAAAAAATAGGTTCTTCGGCTTTTCCATAGGTTGTACTTTTTGAAAAATTTTAAAAAGATAACAAGCCCTTTTTCTTAATTACACAGTTCCCAGTAAACTAGCAAAAGAGGCAATTCACCGCCTCTTTTGCTTTTCAATTAAAGTCTTCAGAATGAATAAAAGGTTTCTACTCCTTGCTTTTGCTTTCCTTTTTATTGGCAAATGCCTAGGACAAGGCTTGCTTCAAACGGATCGACCAGATCAGACGGAAGGGGTATTTATTGTGGGGAAAAAGATTTTTCAGATCGAAACAGGCGTTTTGGCAGCTCAAAATAGAGGCGGCAAATCCAATTACCTTTTACCCACTACCTTACTCAAGTATGGATTGAGCGACCATTTTGAACTTCAAACGATCGTAGATCTTGTTCCAGAAAATGGATCCTTCGGCTTGTCACCGGTATCCCTAGGCTTTAAGGCAAATCTGGCAAAAGAAAAAGGCGTTCGCCCGGAAATTGCAGTCATTGGGAGGGTTCAGGTAAAAAATATAAGCAGTAAGGAATTTACTTCTCCTAAGTCCTTGCCCATGTTTCGCGTAGCTTTTCAAAATACCCTTTCTGATGTGGTGGTCTTGGGGTACAATGTAGGCATGCAGTGGAATGAAATGGAGAAACCAAGTTACATCCTATCGGCCTCCTCCAATTTCCATCTTTCCAAGGAGCTAGTCCTCTATGCCGAACTCTTTAATTCTACTCGGCAGAACTCTCTCCTAAATCCCATTGCGGATATGGGACTGATGTACGCGATTCAAAATCGATTTATTGTAGATGCTTCCATAGGGAAATACTTGAATCCGAATCAGGAAGAAAACTTGTATGTGACCGTAGGATTCACGACACGCTTTGGTTACAAAGAAAGGTAGGTGATGGGCACATCCGTCTCTTACCTTTTTGCCTACGTTCAACTCTCTACAATTCCTGCTCCCGTTCCAGCATCAAAATAGCCCCCTGGGAGACGATAAAGTATTTTTCGCCTTCATAGACCACTTCGTGCGCACCGTTGAGTAAAAATATAGCCAAATCCCCTTCTTTGGCTTGAAGAGGGACGTAGCGCGTTTTTTCTTCGGTCTCCATCCAGGGTTCTTGGTCTTCCATAGGCATGGGGATTGGATAACCTGGGCCTGCCTTGATGATATAGCCTTGCTGCACCTTTTCTTTTTCCTGCACCCCCGGAGGGAGGTAGAGTCCTGAACCGGTTTTCTCGTGTGGTTTTTTCAGTCGGATCAAGACCCGATCTCCCACAATGATTAGCTTTTTCAATTTGTTGTCAGCAGTCAATTGCATGCGCTTCTGGTTGAATGAAAGAAAAGGCCAAGAGTCAGAACGGGGGGTTATGATTCTTGGCCCTTAAAAAAGGCAGCACCCATCCAAGACAGGTGCCGCTTTTGGTATTTTATTTTTTGTCTTCGTTCACTTCTTCGTAGTCCACATCAGACACCCCGTCACCGGTGGTGCCGGTGTCTGCTCCAGCCTCAGGGCCTGGACCTGCTCCCGCACCCTGGCTTGCCGCATACATTTCTGTAGAAGCTGCTTCCCAAGCACTGTTCAGGTTGGCCATGGCCGCATCGATTCCTTCCATATTTTTAGATCCATGGGCAGACTTCAATGCTTCAACTGCTGAACTGATGTTCGCTTTGTTATTATCGGAAAGTTTGTCACCGTATTCTTTCAGCTGCTTCTCCGTTTGGAAAATCAAGCTGTCCGCCTGGTTCAATTTTTCGATAGTTTCTTTTTCAGCTTTATCTGCAGAGGCATTCACTTCTGCCTCACGCTTCATGCGCTCGATGTCGTCTGCAGAAAGACCTGAAGAGGCTTCAATTTTGATTTTTTGTTCTTTTCCAGTGCCCTTATCCTTGGCAGACACATTCAGGATTCCGTTTGCATCAATGTCGAAGGTTACTTCAATCTGAGGCACACCTCTTTGTGCTGGTGGAATATCGGAAAGCTGGAATCTACCGATGGAACGGTTGTCCTTTGCCATAGGGCGCTCGCCCTGAAGGATGTGCAAGTCTACTGCAGGCTGGTTGTCCGCTGCGGTAGAGAATACTTCTGACTTCTTGGTAGGAATGGTGGTGTTGGATTCGATCAACTTGGTGAATACTCCGCCCATGGTTTCGATACCTAGAGAAAGTGGGGTTACGTCCAAAAGCAGGACATCCTTTACCTCACCTGTCAATACACCCCCTTGGATGGCAGCGCCAATGGCAACCACTTCGTCTGGGTTTACCCCTTTGGAAGGCTTTTTGCCAAAGAACTTCTCTACTTCCTCTTGGATCTTAGGGATACGGGTAGACCCACCCACCAAGATCACTTCGTCGATATCTGCTGCAGTCATGTTGGCATCCTTCAAGGCCTTGATGCAAGGATCCATGGATCGTCTTACCAAGGTTTCGGAAAGCTGCTCAAACTTGGATCTGCTCAAGTTGCGAACCAAGTGCTTTGGTCCTGTTTGGGTAGCAGTGATGTACGGAAGGTTGATTTCGGTAGAAGCCGAACTAGAAAGTTCAATTTTTGCTTTTTCAGCCGCTTCCTTCAAGCGCTGAAGCGCCATTGGATCTTGTCTCAAGTCGATTGACTCTTCAGTCTGGAATTCAGAAGCCAACCAGTCAATGATGACTTGGTCGAAATCATCTCCACCCAAGTGTACGTCACCGTTGGTAGATTTCACTTCAAAGACCCCGTCTCCAAGTTCAAGGATAGAGATATCGAAGGTTCCTCCGCCCAAGTCATAGACCGCAATCTTCATGTCTTGGTTTTTCTTGTCCATGCCGTAAGCAAGGGCAGCAGCAGTAGGTTCGTTGATGATACGCTTTACCTCCAAGCCGGCGATTTGTCCCGCTTCTTTGGTGGCTTGACGCTCGGCATCGTTGAAGTAGGCCGGTACGGTGATGACCGCTTCGGTTACGGTTTGTCCCAAGAAATCCTCTGCTGTGCTCTTCATTTTCTGAAGAATCATGGCAGATAGTTCCTGTGGGGTATAGGAACGGTCTCCGATTTTCACCACGACGGTGTCATTGGTGCCTTGTTCCACTTTGTAGGATGCATGCTTTTTGTCAGCAGATACTTCGCTGAATTTCTTTCCCATAAATCGCTTTACGGAGGAGATGGTGTTGGCAGGGTTGGTGATGGCCTGACGCTTGGCAGGATCACCTACTTTTCGCTCGCCATTTCCATTGTCAAGAAAAGCAACGATTGAAGGAGTTGTTCTTCTTCCTTCGCTGTTTTGAATGACTACGGGCTCGTTACCTTCCATTACAGCTACGCAGGAGTTGGTAGTACCCAAATCAATGCCTATAATTTTTCCCATGAGTATGTTGGTTTTGTATGTTTTCTTTTTGAAAGACAAAGCACCTTATTCAAGGGTTATGCCAGCTTGCCTTTTCTACTTTTTGGTGTCAGTTTGTCATAATTATGACCGAAACAGGTGCTTGGCGGACTAAAATTTGTCACAAACTGGGAGTTGGCGCCTGTCTTTTCTGTCATGCTTCCCTTTTCCGCCCTCTCTCGAGTAGGTAAGAATTGGCACAGCTCCAATTTTTCCTGTAGTTTTAGGTCATGAGCAGCACCCTTGTCCTTCAAGAAATTTACCTCTATCCCATCAAATCCTTGGGGGGCATTTCTGTCAGCCAAGCTTTGGTAGAGGAAAGGGGTTTTCGCTACGATCGACGCTGGATGTTGGTGGATAAAAAGGGGGATTTTGTCACGCAGCGCCAACATCCGCAACTGGCCTTGCTGCAGGTTGCGCTTAGTGAAACGCAACTGGAAGTTTTTTCTAAAAGAGATCCTTCTCAGCGAGTTGCCTTTGACTTGGATTTGGTTTCAGATCAGGAACTGCAGGTGAGCATCTGGGGAGATCAAGTCCTTGCCCGGGTAGTATCGGCTGAGGTAAGTCGATGGTTCAGTGATTTTTTGCAGATGGAACTAGATCTTGTCGTGATGCCAGAAAGTTCAAACCGCAAAATGGATCCCCGCTATGCCGTGCAGGGGGAGTCGGTCAGCTTTGCAGATGGAATGCCCTATGTGATGATTGGGCAGGCTTCTTTGGACGAGTTAAATCAGCGTCTGGAAGTGCCGGTTTCGATGGATCGATTTCGTCCCAATCTTGTTTTTTCGGGGGGGCAGGCTTATGCTGAAGATCAGTTTACCCGCATAAAAGTAGGGGAAGTAGACTTTCAGGTAGTGAAGCCCTGTGCACGCTGTGTGCTAACCACCGTCAATCAGCAGACGGGGGAGAAAGGGAAAGAACCCCTAGCTACACTTGCCACGTATAGAACCGTAAACAACAAGGTGTATTTCGGACAAAATGCCGTTGCCTTAGCTCCTGGAATGGTCCGGGTAGGTGACTTTATTCAGCAGGGCTAGAATTGCCTAATTCGCTTGTCCCTTATTTTTTGATTGCCCGATTTTTCACCAAGAACCAAATAGAACACTAGTTGAAGTTCAATTGAGAGTGCTGTGGACTTTGAGCAATTTGCCAACAGTTGACGGTCGACAGACCACAGTCAATTGAATTCCAGTTAGGAAAAAGGTATTAAAATTTGGATTCTAAATTTGGTTCCACAACGAACCGGCTGTCGACAGTGGACTGTTAGCTGTTGACAGTCAACTTTCCGCAGCGCATGAGAGCACCTTGAAGTGCTGGCCTGATTGCGGATAATCTTAAAACTCTTTTACCGTTTGGATAAACACCTTGACCATTTCTGGGTCGATGTCAGGGTAGACTCCATGGCCCAAATTGGCGATGTGGCGTTTGCCGCGGAACTGCTCCATCATGTCTTGCGTAGCCTTGCGCACTTGATCTGGATTGCCATACAAGGCTGCAGGGTCCAAGTTGCCTTGCAGCGTTTTGTTGGGTCCAATTAGCGCACTAGATTCTTCAATGCCCATGTTCCAGTCCAAGCCGATGGTCTCACAGGAGAGTTTGCCCAAGGCTTCTCTTGCAAAAAAGGCGCCTTTGGCAAATACGGTTACGGGCACTTCGGTGATCGCATCGCAGATCTGGGAAATGTACTTCAGGGAAAATTCTTCGTATTGTTTTGGACCCAAAATACCCGCCCAACTGTCAAATAGCTGCACCAAATCAGCGCCTGCACGGATCTGTGCCTTGAGGTAGTTGATCGTAGAATCGGTAATAAGCTGCAAGAGTTGGTGTGAAAATACCGGGTCGCGGTACAATTTTTCTCTGGAAAGGGAGAAGGTTTTGCTGCCACTGCCTTCGACCATGTAGGCAAAAATCGTCCAAGGAGCACCGGCAAATCCGATTAGGGGAACGCGACCGTTTAGGTTTTTCTTGGTGATCTGGATCGCATCCATTACGTATTGCAAGTCGTTGTCTCCTTCGGCTATGCGTAATTTTTTGAGATCTGATTCGGAGCGTACCGTATTTGGAAACCAAGGGCCTCGCTTTTCGACCATTTCATAGGGCAAGCCCATGGCTTCAGGAATGACTAGAATGTCAGAAAAAATGATTGCAGCATCTACTCCCAATAAATCCACGGGTTGAATCGTCACCTCGGCCGCCAACTCGGGCGTTTGGGCGAGCTCGATAAAGCCAGATACTGACTCGCGTACGGCACGGTATTCGGGAAGAATTCTTCCGGCTTGCCGCATGAGCCATACAGGTGTGCGTTCGGTTTTTTCACCTCTCGCTGCACGGAGCAGCAGGTCGTTTTGGAGTAGCATGGCGCAAAGATACGAGTGGAAGGGGAATCAAAAACTCCCAATTCTAAAAATAGAACCAAGAGGAAGTTGGAGCCTTAAATTTAGCTTGCTGCTAAAATTACGAGTGACTGCTGGTCGGGGCATTTACCGAACCGGGGCGATTACATGCACTTCTGTTTCGCTGACGATCTTATCAATGAAATAACCGCTCAGGTTCAGGCTATTGGCTTTGGCGTAGTCTTGAATCTTTTCCTTGATGGTTTCGGGACTAGGCATGACCCATTTGCTGCCCGTGACCTTGGCTAAAATGTATTGGGTTTCGGAAAAATTTTTCACTTCCAAATCTTGAGTTCCAAAGGGGAGGTTGATCCCAGCAAACACCTCTAGGGTATCCAGCTTCCCTGCGGGCTCCGTGTAATAAATGGTATGTAACTTGGTGCCTGGATGCAGTTTTTGGGTGCTTTGAATCTTTTGAAATAGTTGCTCCATGCCTTTGTCTTGGGGGGTACCTCGGTAGATTTTTCCGGAAAGGGTATCTGGAGATTTGGCTTCGAGGCTAAGTTCTACGGGGCGATTGCCACCTAATTGATCGAAGGCCAAATAGCCTCCGAGCCCAAGAATTAGCAGTATGCTAGCAGCGATGAGTAGTTTCTTCATTACCGAATAGAGACTTAAATAGCAGTCATTTTTAACTGCATTTGGTGTAACTGGGTGTAATAGCCTCCCTTTTCTAGGAGAGATTGATGGGTGCCGGTTTCTACGATTTCTCCTTTGTTGAGCACCAAAATTTGGTCTGCCTTCTGAATCGTAGAGAGGCGGTGCGCGATAACGATGGAGGTCCTCCCTTGCATCATTTTTTCGATGGATTCTTGGATCAGTTCCTCGGTCTCCGAATCCACTGAAGAAGTGGCTTCGTCCAAAATCAAGATCTCTGGATTGTAGACCATGGCCCGCACAAAAGAAATCAGTTGACGTTGCCCCACCGAAAGGGTAGCACCGCGTTCCATGACATTGTAGTCTAGTCCACCCGGTAGCTTTTCGATGAATTTGGAAGCGCCTACCAGTTCGGCAGCTGCCAGCACTTGCTCCTTGGTGATGTTGGGGTTGCCTAGTGTGATGTTTTGGTAAATGCTGCTGGAGAATAAGAATACATCTTGTAGCACGACGCCAATGTGTTTTCTGAGCGCAGACAATTCAAAGTCCTGAATGTTGGTTCCGTCGATGGTGATGGAGCCCTTGTTGATTTCATAAAACCGTGAAATCAAGTTGATGATCGAAGATTTGCCTGCTCCTGTAGCCCCAACTAGGGCAATGGTCTGTCCTTTTTTAACTTCAAAAGAAATGTTCTTGAGCACGTAATCTTCTTCCTTGTAGGCAAACCAGACTTGATCCAAGCGGACATTTCCTTGAACTTTTTCTGGGCTAAAGCTGCCTTCGTTAGCGATGTGCTCGCTGGATGCAAGCAGCTTGAAGATTCGGGAGGAACTTACCACTCCCATTTGGAGCGTGTTGAAGCGGTCAGCAATCATTCGGATCGGGCGAAAGAACAATTGCAAATACATGATAAAGGAGATCAAAATACCGATTTGCAAGTCCATGCCCAGCACGCCTACTGCGCCGTACCAGACTACTAGGCCGATTCCAATGGCCTGGATGATTTCTGCTACAGGGAAGTAGACCGAATAATACAGGACCGAACGGATGTGGGCGGCACGGTGCTCACGGTTGATTTCTTTAAACTTGTCAAACTCGCGTTGCTCGCGATTAAAAAGTTGCACGATGGTCATTCCAGTAATGTGTTCCTGCAGGAAGGAATTCAGGTTAGCCACGGCATTCCGCACGTCGTTGAAGGTGACTTTGATTTTTTCCTTAAATACATAGGTAGAGATGATCAACAAGGGGAGGGTACACAAGCTGACCAAGGTCAGTTTCCAGTCGATGTAAAACATCACGCCTAGGATGGTGACGATTTGAAGCAGGTCCCCGATGATGGCAGCAAGCCCTTCGCTAAATACATCAGCGAGGGTTTCAATGTCGGATACATTTCGGGTAACCAGCCTTCCGATGGGGGTATTGTCAAAAAACTGGAGACGAAGTTTGAGTAAGTGCTTGTACAGGCGTACGCGAATGTCTTTGATGATCACCTGTCCGATCCAACCGGAGTAGTAGGTGTGGGCCCACTGGGCAAAAGCTTGGACGATCATCAGTCCTACCAGAATGTAAATGACTCGAAGTAGCCCCGCCGCATCCCCCACAGCCACATGCTCATCGATGGCAATTTGGATCAGGTAGGGTCGGGTAGGTGCTAAAATCGCGAGTGCCAGCGTGAGAAATACCAGAAAATAAAATTGCTTTTGGTACGGCTTTACATAGGTGTACAGCTGTCGCAAAACCTTCATGTCTAGGATTTCTCCTGCCGACTCTTTCTCTTTTTCTAAGCTCAATGCGGGTTAGTCTAAATAAATGTGTGTTGGGTACTCAATATTGCTGAGGAATAATCCTTTGGCAGGGGCTGCTTTTCCAGCTTGATTTCGATCTTTGGAAGCAATCACCCGGTGAAGGTCTTCCACGGGTCTATGGCCCATGCCAACGTCCAGCAAGGTGCCTACGACGGAGCGTACCATGCCTCGTAGAAATCGGTTGGCCGTAATGTGAAAAAGCAATTCATCCCCTTTTGGTTCCCAATAAGCTTCATAAATCTTGCATCGAAAGTGCTTCACTGCGGTATGTACTTTACTAAAGCACTCGAAATCCTCGTATTCCAGCAAAATTTTGGCTGCTTCATTCATTGCATTAACATCCGGCTGCTGAAATAGTTGCCAAGAAAGGTCTTGCAAAAAAGGATTTTTAGAAAAGTTGATGCGGTAAAAATAAGAGCGCTTGAGGGCATTAAAGCGGGCATGCGCCTCCGGTTTCACTTTTCGGACGGCATGAATGCCAATTTCCTTGGGTAGAATGGCATTAAGGGCTTTGAGAAAATTTTCTCCGAGCTCCATGTCTTTTAGGTCAAAGTGGCAGACCTGCAGTTGTGCATGGACTCCCGTGTCGGTGCGTCCACTGCCAAGGATAGAAATGGGAGTTCTGAAGTAGGTACTCAGTGCTTTTTCAATGCACTCCTGAACGGTAAATGCATTTTGCTGCACCTGCCAACCATGAAATGGGCTGCCTTTGTAGCTTAGCTCTAGAAAATACCGTTGGGTCTTGTCGTTCATTGCAGCGCAAAGATACTATTCCCCATGAAATCCACGGACAAGAATTGTTTTCTTGATATTCCCATCGGAAGGGGTTTTCTTTGTTAAAAAAAAGATTGCTATGATTCAGCGTGTACAAACTATTTTTCTTTTTCTGATCGCGGTCGGTATGGGAATGACCCTAAGTACGCAACTTTGGATGCAAGGTGATGTAGATGGGGATTATTGGACCCTGTCAGCCTTTATGCTGACCAATTTGGACCAGGGTGGTGAGGTGATCCAATCTTCTTCCAAGTGGTACCTTGCAGCGCTAGCGGTTCTTGCTGCAATTTTGGCTCTAGCCTCCATCTTCCAATACAAACTCCGTTCCCGTCAGCTCTTGCTCAACATGATCAATTCCCTCGTGATGGTATCTCTCGTAGCGGTAACTTTCTTGACCACCAACGGAATCAACGAAGCCATTCAAGGCCAAGATGGGGGTGACTATGGTATCGGATTTTGGTCGATTTTGGTGTCTATGGTCATGAACATGCTCGCCAACCGCTTTATCAAAAAGGACGAAGCGCTAGTCCGCTCGGTAGATCGAATTCGTTAAACAAATAGAATAAACCCGATTTTCCACCTAGAATAAATAGGGTGGAAATAGACTGCGTGAAATAAGTAGAAATAGTTTACGCTGCGCATTGTGAAATAAGTGAAAATTGCAGCAGAATCTTCTATTTCACCAAGACTTTTCGGTTTGATTCAATTGTATTTCGTCGGTAGTATTTTTTTCTCTTGGCTCTTGTATCTTGCTTCTTCTCAATTCACCA
>JBIIGH010000165.1:0-5674 GCA_044236565.1 Algoriphagus sp.
ATAGTAATACTCCGCAGAAAGCGTCACCCGCTGGCTGAGTTTGTACCGCCCTCCTGCACCCAGTGCAAACAGTTGGTTAGGGATGCTAGGATCCTCCACCTTGTTGACGTGGATGAGTGTAGGCATGAGCTGTAGGGAAAGCTTTTCGGTAAACTTGCGCGCTACCAGCACCTGACTCCAGTAGGAGTAGCGCTCGATGTTGTTGTTAAACTTCATGGGAGAACCCGACTCCATGATGTATCCCGAAGGCATGGTGTTGATTCCCCAGCCCGCCATTGCAGTTACGGTGACAGGAACGGTGTTGGACTGCCGCAGGACCTTGTATTTGGTGTACAAGTCGTAGGTCTTTTCGAGGGAACTCCTCCCCGCTCCTACAAGCCAGCGGTCAGTAAGCCCATACTCCAAACCCAGTCGGATTTTGGCTTCATCGAGACCAAAAAAATTGGCGATAAACCCAGAATTTACGGCTCCAAAACGGTGGGAAATCCAAAAATTGAGGTGGTTTTTGGAGATCGTTTCGATGGTCTGCCCGTTGATGAGGCGAGAAGCCTTAAAGGTCGCTATGGTGTAGGTGGTCTCCTTGGATTGCTCCGCATCGAGCAGGCTAAGTAGATCATCCTGTGCTGCAGCATCCTTCCAAGGACTAGAACCAAGAAAAAGGAGGAGAAAAAGAAACGCTGCAGGAAGCAATCGCTGGGGCAAGAAAAGTCTATTCATCATACAGCAACTTTTAAGGTCGTGCCATCCAAGGTGGTTGCATAGGTTTTCAACCCTCGAGAACCCGTAGAATTAAGTCCCTTTCCGGCGGTATCAAATCGTGCACCATGCACCGGACAGTAAAATTCACCTGCGTTAAATACTACTTTTCGCTGGCCTTCATGGGAACATACTTGGGTGACAGCAGCAAAAGCGGTTGCACTAACTCGAGCTATTACAACGCCACTTACAACCACGTAATTTCCTACAGTATTGAGTTTGGAATAGGCAGCTGAATTCAGATCTAGGATCAACTCATTGCCAGTACCTCCTGCGGGGTTGGTTGGGTCCATGCTTTCGTTGACGCAGCTGCTCAATCCAGAAGCAGCACAGTAGACTGCAAAAAGGGAAGCTCCTTTTAGCCCTAGGCTTTTCAGAAACTCCATGCGGTTCATTTTTTCGTTCATTAGGGTAGTTGGTTAAAATACAATTCAAAAATAGAGTGGGCACTCTTTTCAGCCCCTTAGTGAATTCTTAAGATTTAGTTAAAATGGATTACATCGGTAATCACTACTCCTTAACGGATTTGATAGTGAATTAGTTAATTGGTGGAGTCTTTATGTTGGACCCGCCCCAGCGGGAGGGTCCTGAGCACCATTAGTAGTCCATAATCCACGGGTCCACACGTTGCGGCGATTGGACCCATGGCGATTCATGGTTCGACCCGCCGAGCGGGTCCTGAGCACCATTAGTAGTCCTTTTCCATGGGTTACACCCATGGTTATTCATGGGTTGGACCCGCCGAGCGGGTCCTGCATAATCAAATCCCGCCTATCGTAAAGACCCGCTGAGCGTGTCATGCATAATTAAGTCCGTTCTCTCGAAAAGACCCGCCACCGCGGGTCAAACCTTGAATAACCCCAGGTGAAACCTGGGGAAGGTAGGTGGACCCTGCCTCGGCAGGTAAACCTGCGGAAGGTAGGTGAACCTACCGAAGACAGCTAAACCCGAGGATAGGGAATCCCAACCCGCCGGAACAGGCCTGCCTGCCGAAGGCAGGTTGAACTACCACGGCGAATTGAACAATCACAGAGGATGAACAAAAACCAGCTGCCATTCTGTTTTCCGTGGAATTTTTCTCAATTTCGGGCTTAATCCAAATTCCATGAAACAACTGGGCATCCTCATTTTTGACGAAGTAGAAGTACTTGATTTTGCAGGACCCTTCGAGGTTTTTTCGGTAGCCAACCAGCTTGCCAATTACAAGATACTCCAAGTACATACCCTTAGCCTAGACGCGCTTGAGATCCGAGCCAAAAACGGACTCCACCTCCTAGCCGATTACCGCCTGGACCAAGTGGATCAGTTGAACTACCTGGTACTCCCCGGTGGCGATGGCAGCAAAATGGTCATTCAAAATCAACCCGGCATGGCCTTACTTCAAACTCAAATACAGCAGGCTAGCTGGTCTATGTCGGTGTGTTCGGGATCTAGAATCCTTGGAAAAGCAGGTTTTCTGGAGCAAAAACCCTATTGCACCCACCACGAAGTATTTGACAGCATGCAGGAAATTGTTCCTACCGGCATTCCTCAGCCCAGCCTTCGATTTATACAGAGCGATGACCGCATCTGGACCGCCGCAGGGATTTCTGCAGGCATAGACCTGGCCCTACATCTGACCGAACTCACATTTGGCAAAGAACTAGCACTTGCCACCGCTACCTACATGGAATACCTTCCCTACCTCGATCAACATGCACGCTAACACCCCCGCTCCACCCTACTATGCAGTGATATTCACCAGCATTCGAACAGACATCGAAGCCGGATACGAAGAAATGGCTGAGGAAATGGTTCGACTTGCTTCCTTGCAACCCGGTTACCTAGGCCACGAGAGTGCACGAAATGAACTTGGGATTACGATTTCCTATTGGGAGAGTTTGGAGGCTATCAAAGCATGGAAAGCACAATCCAACCACCAAATCGCCCAAAAACAGGGACGCGAAAAGTGGTATACCTCCTACAAAACTCGGATTGCCCTCGTGGAACGAGATTATGAAATGACTCCTTAAATCAGTATTAGCCCCCTTGTTCCAACTCACGCTTGAGCTGCTTGACCCGATCCCGAATATCGAGACTGCTGGGGTCAAGGTGTAGCGCAGTGGCCTTCAAAAAGTCGACTACTGCCCCCGCGTGATCACTGGATTTTCCTTCTTCCATAGTCACATAGCGCATGGTTGACCAAAGGACAGTCTTCAATTGCGTTTTGGAATCATCGGTCATGTAGTATTCCACCAAAATGGTGTTGGCATTGAACCAGAGGATTCGGCTGAAAATCCGTACCCACTCCCCAACCATAGCTGGCTTGACATAGCTGATATTGTGGTTGTACACCACCCAAGCAGCTTTGTACACCCGAATCAAGTCAATGATTTCCAATCCATACAACTTGGGAACTTGGTCCTCACGGGCATTAAAAAAATAATCGAAATACTTCGCATTGTTGAGGTGACGTAGGGGATCGCAGTCCTGAAAACGGATCACTACACGGCTTTCCGTTTCCTTGGGGTACTGCTTTTGTGGATCGTAGTTAAACATAGGTTCTCAGAAATTTGCTGTCCATACAAAGCACTCCAGCAGCTTTCAATTCTTCAATTGCACGCTTTCCATCTTCCGGCTGAAGGTTGACCGCACGAGTTGCATCCAGAAGTACAACGGTTTCAAAACCCAGACTTTTTGCATCTAAGGCAGTGTACTTTACACAATAATCCAAGGCAAGGCCCACAATACAGACCCGGCGAACACCTTGCAACAATAGGTAAGACCTAAGTCCTGTATCCCCTTTTCGCGCATTGTCAAAAAATCCAGAATACGAATCTACTACTGGATTTCTACCTTTTTGGAACACCCGCTTCCATTGACTTCGGTCCAAGGTAGTTGGGAAATCAGCACCGGATGTACCCTCCACACAATGTACTGGCCACAGGATTTGAGGCAAGCCTCCCAATACAATTTGCTGACCTGGCTGGGTTTCGGGATGATTCGCAGCAAAACTGCCGTGATCCGCGGGATGCCAATCCTGGGTCGCTACAATGTGATCAAACTGAGGCTGGAGTGCTGCAATGATGGGTAGGATCTCATCTCCCTGAGGTACAGCAAGTGCTCCACCAGGTAGAAAATCATGCTGAACATCCACCAGAATCAATGCGGTATCTGGACTAATTGTCTTCATGTTGATTTGTTTTTGCTGCAATAACTAATTCCATTCGGAGCTGATGCAGTCGCTCCTCCAAACCAACCGGATATACGTGTGGATTGGTCAAGCGTTTGTGCGTTTTATCAAATGCCGACAATTGAACTTGGGCACGCTCTCGAATCGCCTGTAAACTTGGCAAGGAATATACCAGCTCACCATTTCTAAAAATAGGCTTGAGCAGCTCTTCCGCCTCATAAAATGCAGGCATCAAGCGCTTCCGCTGTGTTGCATCATTGGGATCAATAATCATCACTCCCTTAGGATCTATCTCCTGCCCCTCCAAGTAAATCATGTCTGCTACTGCCTTGTCTTTGCTAAAATAACGACGAACCTTATGGATGCCTGGAACATTAATTTTTAAGGATTGCTGGGACACTTTCACCTTTGGCTCCCAGTTTCCTGCTTCATTTTTGATGGCTGAAAGTTTGTATACCGCCCCCAATGCAGGCTGATCAAAGGCAGTTACCAATTTGGTGCCTACACCCCACACATCGATGGCCGCATCCTGAGACTTCAAAGAAGTGATGATGTACTCATCCAGGTCATTGGAAGCATAGATTTTGGCTTCTGGAAAGCCTGCCTCATCGAGTAACTGTCTAGCCTGAATCGAGAAATAGGCCAGATCACCAGAATCAATTCGGATACCCAACATCTCCTTGCCTTTTTGGCGAAGGCTTAAACCAACCTGAATGGCATTTTTCACTCCTGACAGCGTATCGTAGGTATCTACCAGAAATACACAGTGATCTGGAAAGGCTTCTGCATAGGCATGAAAAGCCTCCAACTCGGAATCAAAGGAAAGTATCCAGCTGTGTGCATGCGTTCCCGATACAGGAATATCAAAAAGTTTGCCTGCCATCACATTGCTGGTAGAAGTACAGCCACCAATGTAGGACGCCCTACTGGCCGCAAGTGCGCCATCGATGCCTTGAGCTCTACGTAAGCCAAACTCCAAAACGGGTGCCCCTTGCGCTGCCAAATTGATTCGCGCAGCCTTCGTGGCAATGAGAGTCTGGAAATTAAGGATGTTCAACAAGGGGGTCTCCAAGAGCTGACACTGAATCAAACTGCCCCTCACCTGCACCATCGGCGCATTGGGAAAGACCACGGTGCCCTCCTCCACTGCATCGATATCACAGGTAAATCGCAAGTCCCTCAAGTAATCCAAAAACGCAGCTTCAAACATCGCGGAGCCATCTTTTTGCTTCATCTTCCGCAAGTACTCCAACTCGCCTTGCTCAAACTGTAGGTTTTTGCAATAGTCCACCACATAGTCCAACCCAGCTGCTATGGTGAATCCCCCTTCAAAGGGATTTTTTCGAAAAAACAGATTAAAAACTGCTTCCTGCTCTCCTTTTCCAGACTTCCAATAGGCATAGGCCATCGTCAACTGGTAAAAATCTGTCAGCAGGGCAAGGTTACTTTGATACAAATCTTTGGTAATCTTCATCAGCTAGAAAGAATAATGAACTGCAAAACTACAAACTATTTTTCCCGTAAATTCAAAAGGATGCCTAGGAAAACCAAAGCCATTCCAAGGTAAGCGGGTATGGGGAAGGTTTCTCCAAATAGAAGGAATCCAAAAATCAAGGCATACACTACGCCTAGGTAACTCAAACTCGAAATTCGGGATACATTGCCAGACTGGTAGGCCAAGGTCATGAAGTACTGCGCGTTTTGCGTACAAAAGCCGATCCACAACAAAATCAACCAATCCCATCC
>JBIIGH010000146.1:0-6179 GCA_044236565.1 Algoriphagus sp.
TGGCATACCCGATTGCTTCGGCATACTTGCCTTCCTTGTAATACAGAGAAGTCAACAAATAAGGAACCTTGCTTGCATAAAATTCACTTTCCGCTGCAAGCTGTAGCTCTCGGATGGCCTGTTGGTTGTTATCCTGCTCCATGGCAATGTAGCCACTGTAATACAAGGCATCTGAAGCTAAAGGAACCGTCAACTCTTTTACCTGATCCAAATAGCTAGCTGCGGTAGTATAATCCTTGAGTTGAAAGTAGCTGTAACCAACTTTGAAGGCTACATCCGCACGGCTATTCTTGTTGACTAACCCAATCGGAGCAAGCGCAAAAGCTTCAATGGCCTCCGGATACCGGTTTTTGAAAAAGTAGTAATTCCCTAAAAAAATGGCTGCTGTAGCCACATCAGGTTGGCCTGAATAATCTTGAACAAACTTTTTGATGAGACCCAAACCATCTGGCCGATCCAATTGTAGCGCAGACAGCGCACGTTGAAGTTCAGCTTGCTTTTGCTGGGGAAGGTTAAGTCCGGTAGCCAGCAACTTGGTGTTATCGTAAAGATTTGCAGCAAATAATTGCTGATCATACAAGTTGGACGCTCGATCTAAACCCAGTTGAGCACTGTTTTGGTAAAGCGAAGATTGTGAAAAGGACTCCAGCGCGAAGCCCAGTCCTGCAAGCAGAACCAAGAAGTATTTCATAGCAAATATCGAATTCAATGCAAAATTTTGTAGACCAGCTCCCGGAGTATTTCTCCTTCAGTCATGCTTCCAGAATCTACTCCTTTAAAACGAAGGTCTGCCTCTTTTAGGTATCCAAATACATCAATTACCTTGCCCAACTTGTAATTTTTTGCAGCAATTACATATTCTTTCACACCGTAAGGGTTTACTCCAATGGCAGCAGCGATTTGCGCCTCAGGCAGAGCGCCTGCACGATGTAGCAGTGCTATTTTAGAAAAATAAGAATACAGCAAGGAAAAAATTGGGATAACAGGATGGTTTTTAGGGTTTTGAATAAAGTAATGCACAATCAGATTGGCCTTATTTACATCACGAAACCCAATCGCTTTGGTCAATTCAAAGTTGTTGTATTCTTTGTGGATGCCGATGTATTTGGAAATGTGATCCACCGTAAATCGTGTGGGCTCAGGAAAGTTGATGAGCATCTTTCCCACCTCATTGGTCATTACTTCCAGATTGTTGCCAATGGAGTCGGCAAGTAACTGCCCCGCTTTCGCATCAATTTGATGGCCTAAGTCCTTAAAATAGGTTTCAATCCAGTCATTCAGCTTCCAATCTTTAACTTTTTCTGCTTCAACAAATACTGCTTTCTTCTCAATCTCCTTTTTTAACGTGCTCCTGCCATCCAGTTTTTTATGCTTGTAGGCAAACACCAAAATGGTACTTGGCAAGGGATTACTGAGGTAGCCAATCAATAATTTCTGGGCATCTTCTTTTCCGAGGTCAGGAATATTCTGAGCTTCCTTCACCAATACCAGCTGTCGATCAGCCATCATCGGAAATTTGCGCGCATGCGAAAGTATGGTACTTACCGAAGCTTCCTTTCCATACAGCACGAGTTGATTGAATCCACGCTCAAATTCTGGAATGGCATTCTTCTCCAAGTAGTCACTGATCTGGTCAATGAAATACGGCTCATCGCCCTGCAAAAAATAGATTGGGGCAATTTTATTCGCTTTTAAATCTTTTAAAACTACTTCAGGAAGGAGGGCCATACGGGAAATCACTCGTGCACCTAAAGATAATAGATGGCAGCAATCCATCGAGAATTTCTGAGCAAATAAACTTTAATCGATGATTCTAGGTTAATTTTGCAAGCCAATTGAATGACGATGAATTTTGAAAAAGGAGTAGCCCTATACAAGGAAGGTGATTTTGAAGCTGCATTGACAGTTTTCCAAGAATTGAGTAGTGTTGAACAGGGAAAAACATATTTCCATCTCTTCAGAGGCCGCACCTTAACTCGTTTGGGAAAAGGTGCTGATGCCTTGGCAGATTTTGATATTTTAATTGAGTTGGAGCCTTACAACACCGATTTCATGAGTGATCGTGGGGTAGTTTTGCATTTATTGGGGAGAAATGAAGATGCACTCAGCGAACTGGACCGTGCTGCCAATTTGGATCCAAAGAACCCCTATCGCTACAGCAGCAGGGCCTACCTAAAGGATCGAATTGGAGATTTTTTGGGGGCGATTGCAGATTACGAAAAAGCCATTGAACTGGATCCTGAAGATGCAGTTGCCTTCAACAATTTGGGATTGGTAGAAGAAAAAATGGGCCGGATGGAGAAAGCAAAGAACTACTTCGAAAAAGCTGACAGCCTAAGTGGCTATCCTCCCAAAAAAGAAACTGAAGTACCTACAAGTGTAACTCCAGCTCAGACCGAAAAACCAAAACCAACAAGACCGAATACCCCAGTTTCCAAACCAAAATTGACTATGGGTCATTTCCTGGAAGTGGTCCAGGGTATTTTTACAAAATCAGAAGTCCGTAAGGAGTTTACCACCTACATCAAAGGGGTATTTGGTAAAAAATAGGCTAAAAACTTTTGATCACCCAGAGCGGCTTGGTGATAAAATAAGACATCTTTCGGGACAGATTTTTCGAAAACAATTGGTCGAAAAAATCTTTCTTTTTGCTCAAGGTCACCAGCATATCCCCTTTCGCAAGTTGCAGGTAGTTCTCAAGTCCTAAAGCCAGGTCATCACGGAAGGATTTCAATACATAATTGACCAAATCGTAAGACACCGACGGTTTGATTTCTTCCACCATGGTCTTGTGAAGTGCTTTATCAATCACACGGCTTCTTGAAGACACGTGTACGATATCAATTTCTGAATCAAAGAATTTTGCAAACTCAACCACTTTTTGAATGGCAGCCTTGTCTTCTTCGACATAATCAGAGGCAAACACTAATTTTCGAGGGCGTTTGAAAAAGGCCTTTCTTGGGACTACCAGAATATCTCGGTCGGTTTGCATGACCATCTTGCTAGACCGACTTCCAAATACCTGTTCTCTAAACTCATTCATTCCCTCGGTGCCCACCACAATCAAATTCGCATTGATTTTTTGAGAATAGGCGATGGTAGCTTGTACGATAGCTCCTTCAGTAAGGACTACTTCACAGCTTTGGAGACCTTTGGGAAGGCTTTCTTTGAGTACAGCGTCCTGCAAGCTCTTCAATTTTTGCTCTACAAAGTCTTTTTGGAAGTTACCATCCAAGTCCAAGGGAGCAATTTGCTGGTAGTCTTGTTTATTTAAAACATGGAAAACGATCAATTTGGCCTTGTGCTTCTCTCCAATCTTTGCTGCATATTCAAGCGCATTCAGAGCACATTCTGAAAAGTCAATCGGACAAAGGATAGTGAAGTTGGATGCCATAGTAGATAGTTAGTAACCTCTTGTTCGATTTACGAGATTTAGCAATGGAAGACTAGCAATTAAGCGTTTATAATTTTCAATAATTTGCGGTGCTGCCGCCAGAGGGTTGGTTACGGATGCGATGTGTGGAGTAATCTGTATTCTTTTTTCATTCCAAAAAGGATGGCTTTCGGGTAAAGGTTCGGTTCGATATACATCCAAAAGTGCTCCAGAAATAAATCCTTCCTCTAAAGCAACGAGCAGATCTTCTTCAATCAAATGTTTCCCTCGGGCTACATTGATCAAATAGGTGCCTTTCTTACATTTTCGAAATAGCGAAAGATTTAAAATCCCTTCGGTATCTGGAGTAAGGGGAAGCAAGCATACCAAGACATTCACCTGAGAA
Organism: Algoriphagus sp.; assembly: GCA_044236565.1. Taxonomy (GTDB): domain Bacteria; phylum Bacteroidota; class Bacteroidia; order Cytophagales; family Cyclobacteriaceae; genus Algoriphagus. The sequence goes on from JBIIGH010000146.1 coordinate 3,780, forward strand.
AGAAACTCCGCTAGTTGATCTTTTAGATAATACGGGTAGCGGAACTCGTTTTTTTCTGAAAATCCAAATCCAACTACTTCAAATCCCAGCCCGTTCAACTTGTCTAGCACATCACCTCCTAAGGCTCCCACCCCCATAACCCCTACTCGTGTAGGAATCTCTGGGTTGGACATGTCCCAAACCTTTTTCTTCTGATCTTCTTGGTAACGAACAAGCTGCCTATGAAAGTTCAAAACACCCATGATTACATAATTGGTCATGGACCAAGTCAATCGTTCATCGACAATACGGACGATTGGAAGTTCATCCCCTACTGCAGGATCTGAAAGAATATGATCTACTCCTGCACCCAGCGAGCTGATCAACTTTAAATTGGGGAAGTTTTTCAAATAACCAGGAGGGTGCTGCCAAAGCAAAGCCATTTCCACATCCTCTGGTCGATCAATGTGTGGAAAGATTTGTAAATCTAGGTCTGGATGATGGTGCTGAAGTGCCGCTATCCACGCCTTTGGATCTCTACCAGGACTAATGATGGCTATACTCATAATCATGAAGCTAAGAAGTACCTAAAGTAGGGCATTCCAGCAGGGCAAAAAATTCATTCATCAAATTCCTTTCCCTTTTTTAAAAAAAACTAGAATAAACCAAGAAATTGCAGTTGCATTGACGGAAGAACAAAAAATCCTTGTGTCAGTTAAAATCAAAACTATTCCACTTAAATCCTAAAGCCATGTCTACCAAAATAAAAGTTCTCTTCCTTGCTTTACTCCTCACAAGTTTTTCGAGTCTAGCCCAACAAATTCAAATGCCACAGGCAAGCCCAAGCTCAAAAATAATTCAAAAAGTGGGGCTCACAGATGTGACGGTGGATTTTAGCCGACCAAGTACCAAGGGAAGAAAAATCTTTGGAGAGCTGGTACCTTTTGGACAGGTTTGGAGAACGGGTGCCAATGGGGCAACAGTCCTCACCTTCTCTACAGAAGTAAGCATCAGTGGAACTAAAGTACCTGCCGGTTCCTACGCCCTTTATTCCATTCCAGGAAAATCTACTTGGACGATGATTCTCAGCAAAAACACCAAACTTTGGGGAGCAATTGGCTACGAAGCGAAAGATGACGTCCTTCGATTCAACGCAACTCCTGCAAAAACCAGCAGAATGTATGATTCCTTTGAAATCGGTTTCAGCAATTTGACGGATGCAAGTGCAGATCTTTCCATCAAATGGGAACAAACTAGAGTAGAGTTTACCATTCAAACAGAGGTGGATCCCATCGTCATGGCAGACATCAAGAAGCAGGTGATCGATGCCCAAAGCACAAATCCAGCTTTGCTCTATCAAGCTGCAAACTATTATTTCACAAGCAATAAGGACCTGAATCAGGCCTATACCTGGATCAAACAATCCACTTCAAGTGATCCAAAGTATTGGACCTTGCACCTGCAGGCAAAAATTGAACTAAGCCTCGGCAAAAAGACTGAAGCTTTGGAGTCTGCAACGAAATCTAAAAAGCTTGCCGAAGAAGGCAAAAATTTGGATTATGTGGGATTGAATGACCGCCTGATCAAATCGATCAAATAAACAATAGGATTATCCGCAATCATGCCCGTAGCTCAGCTCGGCTATTTAAAACGGCGGATAATCGTTGACAGCTGACTGTCCACGGTCCACAGCTCACCTAATTGAACCTCAAACCTTTTTTCTCTGGCTAGTGGTGTGGTTAAAAAGCGGAGAATCAGATAAACAATAAAGAAGCCTTCGAAAACTCGAGGGCTTCTTTTTTTGATCAAACTCAAGTTTTTTAAGTATTATTTTTTGCTAAAGCTGAAACCTACAAAGAGCTGAAGTACCAAACCAAATAAAACTACCGCAAGACAGCCAATGGCATTGTACCAGAGGAATCCAATGTTCCACTCCATGCCCAAAAGTCCTTTGCCATTGAAAAAGTGAACCACCAAAATCAGCGCCTGAGACCCAATTGCTGCTATAAATACCGCTTTCCCTTTGATCCACTGGATAAAGAAACCGACCACAAATATCCCCAAGATGGTTCCATAAAATAAGGAACCGAGGAGATTAACCGCCTGAATCAGGTTTTCAAATAAGGAGGCATAGGTCGCAAAAAGAATCGCTCCCAAGCCCCAAAATGCGGTAAATAACTTGGAGGACATCACGTAATGGTTGTCACTCGCTTCCTTACGGATGGATCGCTTGTACAAGTCCACCGTGGTCGTACTCCCTAGGGCATTCAATTCGGAGGAGGAGGAGGACATGGCCGCAGCAAAAATGGCTGCAAACAACAAACCTACCACACCTGTAGGTAAGTAATCCATCACGAAGCGCATAAAGACGTAGTCCGTATCCCGAGTTTCTGTCTCAGGATCATGGGTAAGTAGCAAGGT
>JBIIGH010000147.1:0-6135 GCA_044236565.1 Algoriphagus sp.
TTGGCAATAAAATCCGGAATGACCGTTACCCGCTCGTCTGCCCAAACGCCTGTTGGGCCAAAAAATATCTCCGGGTCTGCAAAAGGAACATTCGCACCGCAGGAAATGACTTCTAGGCCAGCAGCGACCATGCGCTCCACTTGTTCTTGCCTGATCAGTCGAGAAGCGGCTGCGGGGATGAAAATCTCACTTTTCAAATCCCAAATTTTCTGGTTCACTTCTTCAAAGGAAAGTAAGTTGGCGGCGATTAGCTGATTTCCCTCGCGCTTCAAAAAGAGATCGCGGATTTCATCTAGGCTAAATCCTTCCTCCCGAATGAGTCCTCCAGCCCGATCAATGATGCCGACGATGCGGACGCCTTCCACTGCCAAAAAGCAAGCTGCAGCAGCCCCGACATTTCCCCAGCCTTGGATCACCGCCCGCTTTTGGTTTAGGGCACCTCCCCATAAGGAGTAGTAGTGCTTCACTGCTTCTGCCACGCCATAGCCTGTAATCATGTCGGCTACTGTATATTTTTTGGCCCCATTAGGAGTAAAGTTTGGGTCTTCCAGTACTTTGGATACCCCCTGCCTCAATTGGCCAATTTTTCTAATTTTTTGTGGTTCGTTCGCTTGAAAGTGCCCATTCACAATTCCTTCTTGAGGATGCCATAGGCCATAGGATTCGGTAATGGGGATCACTTCATGGATTTCATCCACATTCAGATCCCCTCCTGTTCCGTAGTAGTTTTTGAGTAGCGGCATGACTGCCTTGTACCAGCGCTGGAGCACCCCTGCTTTTCGTGGATCAGCTGGATCAAAGTTGATTCCTGATTTGGCACCTCCGATCGCAGGACCTGAGACGGTAAACTTTACTTCCATGGTCTTGGCCAGGGACTCTACTTCGCGTTTGTCCAGGCCTTTCCGCATGCGGGTACCTCCTCCAGCAGCTCCACCACGAAGGGAGTTGATCACGACCCAGCCTTCAGCCTCGGTTTCTGGATCTTTCCATTCAAAAACGATTTCAGGAGATTTATTCTCAAATTTTTTGAGCAAGTCAAGCATTGTTCTTTGGGTTTACAATTCAGCCCAAAAATAGAAAAATATTTCCCAGTCCCGCTTGACTTTTAAGGGCTAGGTTTAATTATTTAGCCAAAGACAATACCCCCTGAGGAATCTCGGGCTGCGCCTGTCACCGACGCCAGCGCATTTGCCTCACCACGAAGTTTCAGGACCCCAAGAAATGCAAAGATCAGGGCTTCTTTAAACTCGATGAGCTCCTTACTCGCCTCCACTTGTACCCAGTTTTGATTCAAGTGATGATCCAATCGCTCCACAAAGTAGCGGTTGTAGGCTCCACCTCCTGTAAGCAAAACGCTTGGGGTAGCCTTTGAGGCATGAGTTCGAATCAGTGCTGCAATTTGGATGGCAAAATGCTCCACCAAAGTGCGTAAACAATCTTTGGGCGAAAGCCCCGCTTGATCTAAGAGTGGAATAAAAACCTGATCGATCGATTCACGGCCTAGAGATTTTGCCCCCGATACCGCATAAAACGAGAGGGCATTTAACTGTGCGAGGAGTGCCTGATTTAGATTTCCGGCTCTTGCCCAATCTCCATCTTGGTCGTAAGTGCTCCCAAGTTTCACTGCCTCCCGGTTGAGCAAAAGGTTAAAGGGACTACAATCAAAAGCAATTCGCTGCCCATTTTTTTCTAGGGAAAGGTTGGAGATGCCGCCCAAATTGATGCAAAAATCAACTTGTGAGAAAAGATGCTGGTCTCCAATGGGTACCAGAGGGGCGCCCTGACCTCCAAGCTGCACGTCAAGCATCCGAAAGTCAGCGATTACCTTTTCGCCCGAAGCTTGGTGTAAGGCCCATCCATTCCCAATCTGAAGGCTTAGCCCTTTTTCAGGTTGGTGGAAAACGGTATGGCCATGGGAGGCCACAGCCATGGGCTTGACCTGCTGTTCGAAACAGAAATTTTTCACTTGCTCGCCCATCCATCTCCCAAAGTTTACATCTAGAAGCGCTAGCTCTAAACCAGAGAGGAGGTGACTAGTCGCCAGTACTTGGCCAAGTTCCAATGGGAATGAACGCGTTTCTGCTTGGAGAATTTCATAGTTCCACAGCCCATTTTGGTACTCAAAATGGCAATGTGCCAGGTCCAATCCGTCTCCGGAGGTGCCTGACATGAGTCCAATCAAGGTGTAGCGTTCGGCGTGCATGGTTTACAGTAGGTTAGGGCTAAATGGAAATCAGCTCCCTAAATGTCGGGTTTTTATTCATTTCTAATTGATCGCTACACTGAAAAATCGAATCCTAGTTTTGGCTTTCCGGCCAGCCTTCTGGATCATCAAGTTCTCCCAATCGGTGGTTCATCACTAGGTGCTGGCCTAAAGGGCTGGTTAGTTTTAGCTTTGTTTGGTGGGGTTATTTCCTTCCTATGGAGTTAATTTTCCTGAAATATCTAGTTATATGTGTGGTGGTGACGCAGAATCTTTTGAATCATTGGTAAAAGACCACATATTTGTAGTCCTAAATTTAGTGCTCCTTGGACTAAATTGTATTCTAATCCACCATGTTGCGTAAACTAGCGTTGGGTGTACTGAGCACCCTCTTACTAATTTCTGAAGGCTTCGGTCAAAATAGTTCCTCTACCTACAGTGCCTTGGGCATTGGGGAGTTTAACTATGGTGGCCAGGTTCAAAACCAAGGCATGGGTGGCCTGGGGATTAGTTTTGGAACAGGCTGGAGCGCAAATGCGGTCAACCCTGCTCTTTCTACTCGAAATACAATTTTTAATTTTCAAGCTTCCCTCAACTACAAGCGAATAGCAGTAGCTAATGAAACTGAAAATTCCTTGGTAGACGGGGGTGGGCTTTCCTATCTCGCGCTTTCGCTACCGCTGAAGCCTGGAAAATTCACCGCTGGAATGGGTCTTGGACAAATTTCAAGTATCAATTACCGATTGAAAGTGGACAGCCCGGTGAATAATTCGGAGTTAAGAGCGAACAATAACTTGGAAGGGGATGGGGGAATTTCAGAGGCCTATGTAAATTTTGGCTATTTGCTTGCCAAAAACCTGAGTGTAGGGGTGCATGGTTCCTATCTTTTTGGATCTTCTATCCGTTCGAACCAACTTATAATTTTTGACAAAAGCGATGTGGAAGTGGGGAGAGCCTCTGAATACTATGAGCGAATATCGGTCTCCGATGTAGCGTTAAAGTTGGGAGCGCATTACTTTTTTAAGACTTCAGAAAAAACCAATCTTCATCTAGGAGCCATTTATCAGAAATTTGGGGACGTTAATGGAACAGCGTTTGCAAAATTGGCGCCGATTGGCCAAGCTAGCAGCTTGAAGACGGATGGTGATCTGATTGCAAACAATGAAAAAGGAGCCATTTATCTTCCAAATCGCTACGGATTTGGATTGACCTATGAAAAAATTAATAAATTCGTGATTGGCCTAGAGGGGCAGTACCAAGATTTTTCTCAGTATAGAAACTTTTTTGGTGAGCCACTAAGCCTCCAAGCAGCCCAAAAAGTGGGGCTTGGATTTCAGATAGTTCCTGATTTCACAGATTTTGATAAGCTATTGAATCGTTCTACCTACCGAATGGGTTTGGAATACATGCGTACCCCTTATTTTATCAATGAGACCACGATCAATGATATTGGCATCAACTTTGGTACATCTATTCCTGTAAACAGTCTTTCCTTGATGAACATGGCAATGAAAGTGGGAAGAAGGGGAACTGCAAACAATGGATTGATTCGAGAAGCCTACGTGAATTTTACACTTGGCTTTTCACTCAATGACAATAGCTGGTTCTACAAACAAGTTTTCGAATAATTACCTAGTAAACATTTAACCATAAAAAGCGATTTACCTAAAGTCAATAACTGATTAAACCTGTACGATTATGAAAATTAAATCAACCCTTCTTGTTTTCGGAGCCATGCTCCTCGCTGGAATTTCCCATGCACAAGATGGCTGGAACTGGCCTTCAGATCCTGCTCAGGAAGCCAAAGCTCGGGAGTTCAATGCCGCCTATTTTGACTACATGAAGGCAGAGCAATTTGTCGAGGCTACCAAGCCTTTGAGCTGGCTTTTGGTGAATGTGCCAAACTTGAATGAATCCATTTACATCCAAGGAGTAACTGTTTACAAAGGTGCAGCAGATAAAACTGCCGATGCCGCACAGAAGCGAGTATACCAAGACAGCGTGATGGCTATCTACGACAAAAGAGGGGAATTGTACAATAACCCTGCAAAGTGGATTGAGACCAAAGCCTATTATGGCTACCTGTTTTTCAAAGCAGATAAGGCCAAAATCCCTGCGGTAGTTGCAGATTTTGAGAAAGCGATTGCCTTGAAAGGAAGCATCAATTTCCAGTTTGTTCCCATGTATTTTGACATGGTGGAGAAAAACTATACCCTAAATCAGGCTTATGCTCCAGAGCAGGTATTGTCCATCTTCGACAAGTCAAACAAGATATTGGATGCTGCCGCTGCTACAGGTAAGGATGTTACTGATTCCAAGTCAACACTAGAGACCCTTTTGGTAAAGATGAAGTTGATTGATTGTGACTTTATTGAAAACAAATTGGGAGCAAAGCTGGCTGCGGATCCAACGAACGAGGAGCTTGCTGAACAAATCTTCTCCTATTCCTTGCAGTACAAGTGTATTTCTACCAAAGCCTTCTTGGCAGCCCTAGAATTTAAAGATTCCAAGGCGCCAACTTTCAAGACTTCACAGGTAAGAGGTATGCTGTACATGTCTTCTGGTGAATTTGACAAAGCAGAGCCGGTATTTGAGAAAGCCTTTACCCTAGCCTCTACCAACAAGGAAAAAGGTGAGATTCAGCTAGAGCTTGCCAAAATTTATGCTCGTGCGGGTAAGAAATCTGCCGCAAGAACAGCGGCTCGTGAGGCTGCAGGACTAGATTCAGAATTGTCTTCTTCAGCTTATGGCTTGATTGGAGACCTATACATGTCTGCCTACAACGATTGTAGAGGGGGTGAAAGCCGCGCAAAAGATTACGCAGTATTCATTGCGGCTTACAATGCGTATCAAAGAGCAGGAGATTCCAAAGGAATGGGTAGTGCAAGAGCACGCTTCCCATCCAAGGAAGAACTCTTCACCGAAGGATATCAATTGGGTTCTTCTTTAAGTACAGGATGTTGGGTTGGCGAAACAGTCTCTCTATCTACTCGAGACTAATTTTCTCTCATACATCAAACTAATAAAGGCAGCCCTAGGCTGCCTTTATTCTTTTCATTCCCTCCAACTTTCCTACTATCTTTGTTGGCGATGAGCCGTGGACTTCCTTATTGTCTTTCTTTTTTAGCCCTGATTGCCTTACTTTCTTGTCGTGAGGAGGCCGATCCAAACGATTTGGCGGCGTATGAGGGTCCAATAAATTCTGCTCAAAATATTCATATTTTACACAGTGACTCCGCCGTACTTCGGTCTGAGATTACGGCGCCCAAGCAGCTGGAGTTTGCCAATGGAAATTTGGAATTCCCTGAAGGCATTACAATTCAGTTTTTTAATTTGCAGGGACAGCTTGAAACCACCATGCGTGCCGATAAGGGGTTTTTTCTCCGAGATCAAAACCTTTACAAAGGTTCCGGCAATGTGCAAGTAAAAAATCTACCCAAGGATCAGCGCTTGCAGACAGAGGAATTGTTTTGGAATCAGGCCGAACGAAAAATATACACCGAAAAGTTTGTGACCATCCAAGAACGGCAGACGCTGTTTAATGGAACTGGAATGGAAGCTGACGATAGCTTTTCGACCTACAAATTAAAGCAAGTGCGAGATAGTAGAACACTTTTACCAGGAGAAGGGCTATGAAGTTACTGGACGCGATCATCTTTTCCGTAGCTCTTGCATTCATCGTGGTGGGTATCCACCAAACGATGGTCAATGGCATTGGATTTTCTTACTCCCTATTCATGTTTGCGGTAGGCCTATTGTTTTGGTTTCAATTGCGGCGAAACCAGGCGCGAGAAAGCAGTGAATACACCACAAAAAAGCCAGTGAAAAGCAATAAGCCTCTCAAAAAACGGTAATCATGGACAACAACTATGTCGTATATGTCGTGATTTCCTTGATTTTTTCCGCATTTTTTTCGGGAATAGAAATCGCCT
>JBIIGH010000148.1:0-6127 GCA_044236565.1 Algoriphagus sp.
CTGAAGCATCGAGAAGAGACTTTATCAAAAGTTCAGCCCTCGCCTTTGCAGGGATCACACTTATCCCAAGACATGTCCTGGGTGGGCCCGGCTTTATCGCCCCTAGTGATAAACTAAGGGTAGCATCCATCGGCGTCGGTGGAATGGGATATGGTGACCTCACTGGCGTTCATAAAAGTGGCAAAGTAGACATCATCGCACTATGTGATGTGGACGATACCCGTGCGGCAAAAGGAAGACAAGATCATTCTAAGGCAAGCTATTACAAGGATTACCGCGTGCTGCTCGAAAAAGAAGAAAAAAATATCGACGCCATAACCGTTTCCACACCGGATCACATGCATGCTGTACAAGCGATGATGGCCATGAAAATGGGCAAGCATGTGTATGTACAAAAGCCCCTTTCGCACGACATCTATGAAGCCCGTATGCTCACCCAAGCAGCAGAGAAGTACCGTGTAGTCACACAAATGGGTAACCAAGGTTCATCCGGAGACGGTGTACGAAAAATGGTGGAATGGTATGAAGCAGGATTGATTGGGGAAGCCACCAAGGTTTGGTCTTGGACCAACCGTCCCGTATGGCCACAGGGCATTCCTTGGCCAAGCACCCCTATCGCTCCTCCAGCTGATTTAGATTGGGACCTTTGGCTGGGTACAGCTCCTTACAAAGATTATGTAGGCAATTTGGTTCCTTTCAATTGGCGAGGATGGTGGGATTACGGTACAGGAGCTCTTGGAGACATGGCCTGTCACATCATGGAGCCTCCATTTCGGGTATTAGGATTGGGATATCCGAAGTCTGCAGAGTGTTCCGTCGGTTCCGTCTATGTAGGCGAATTTAAGCGTGGGCATTTTCCAGAAAGCTGTCCTCCCTCCTCTCACATTACACTCCGATTTGACCGCCCAGGAAAAGAAGATTTGGAATTCCATTGGATGGATGGTGGGATTCAGCCTACACGACCAGAGGAATTAGGTCCCAATGAGATGATGGGTGACGGTGGCAATGGAGTGATCATCGAAGGAACAAAAGGAAAAATGATGTGCTCCACCTATGGTGCTAATCCCCTGCTATTGCCTACCTCCAAAACCAAGGACATCACAGTAAAAGAGTCGCTGTATCGAGTACCAGGTGGTGATAGAGGACACTATGACAATTGGGTAAATGCTTGTATTGCAGGTTATGGGTCCACTGAATTTAAGCAACTCAGCTCTCCATTCTCTATTGCAGGACCATTAACGGAATCTGTATTGATGGGTAACCTTGCCATCCGCAGCTACGACTACCAAGTACCTCGGGCAGGCAATGCAAATCAACTAGATTACCCTGGTCGTGGAATCAAACTGCTTTGGGATGGTCCAAACATGAAAATTACCAATTTTGAGCCGGCAAATCAGTTTGTAACTCGAAATTACAGACCTGGATACACCCTTTAAATAGCCAAATCCTAGATCCTCTTTCCTAGAAATGGCATCAAAAACAAAAAAGCAAGCCGTTTGGCTTGCTTTTTTGTTTGCTTGAGAGCAATTGCTTATTGATCCAAAATAATGGCGAAAACCAGAGGAGCTACAATAGTAGCATCTGACTCAATAATGAATTTTGGAGTTTTCATTCCTAGCTTTCCCCAGGTGATTTTTTCATTAGGAACAGCTCCTGAATACGAACCATAAGAAGTAGTGGAATCAGAGATCTGACAGAAATAACCCCACAAAGGCACATTCGTACGTTGTAAATCTTGGTGAAGCATCGGCACCACACAGATTGGGAAGTCACCTGCTATACCTCCTCCGATTTGGAAGAAACCAACGGTACTCGCATCAGTAGCATTTACAGTGTACCACTCAGCCAAGAACATCATGTATTCGATGCCTGTCCGTACGGTATGTACATTCTTCACATCTCCAGAAATCACGTGACCCGCAAACATATTGCCTAGGGTAGAATCCTCCCAACCTGGAACGATAATCGGCAAGTTCTTCTTTGCAGCTTCTAGTAACCAGCTATTTTTTGGGTCAATTTGGAACGAAGCATCCAATTTGCCGGAAAGCAATATTTTGTAGAAAAATTCATGCGGAAAGAACGCTTCTCCATTTTGATCGGCCTTCACCCATTCCTCAAGAATGACGTTTTCTATTCTACGCATGGCTTCCATTTCTGGAATACAAGTATCCGTTACCCGGTTCATGTGGCGCTCCAATAGGTCTTGCTCCTGCTCTGGGGTTAGTTCACGGTAGTTTGGTACACGCTCGTAGTAGTCGTGTGCAACCAGGTTAAACACATCTTCCTCCAAGTTTGCACCTGTACAAGAGATGATTTGTACTTTGTCTTGACGGATCATCTCCGCCAAGGAAATTCCCAATTCGGCAGTGGACATTGCGCCAGCAAGAGTAACCATCATTTTTCCTCCTTCGTCCAGGTGGGTTTTGTACCCTTCAGCAGCATCAATGAGTGCTGCAGCATTGAAGTGACGGTAGTTGTGTTTTAAAAACTCAGTAATTTTCATGTCAATGGATTTTTCTAAAGCTTCGCAAAATTACCCTTTTTTGCGCACAAAAAAACCCGGAGGATATCCGGGTTTCTAAACAGGTACCTATTTAATTATTTTTTCTTTGCGGTTGAATCTGCTGCCGCCGGTTTTATCTCAGCTGCTGCAGGGTTTGCGTTGTATTTCTTGTTCAATCCTTCAGTCACAGATTTGGTCACATCAATTGCGTCCGTTGCATACCAGATAGCACCACCTCTAGTGTGACTCAAGATGAGATCGATTCCATTTTCTTTTGCATATTCCTTCATGAACTCTTGCACCTGAAGGTAAACGTCATTCAGAAGCGTAGACTCGTCTGTCGAAAGTTCCCGCATCAAGTTATCTCGGTAATTAACAAGGTTTTGTTCCTTCTGCATCAACTCATCCTGCTTGGCACGAATCTGATTTTGCGTGAGGTTACCTCCAGTTTGCTGGAACATAGCCACTTCTTGTTCAAAACCCTTAGCTCTAGCTTGTAGATCCAAATCTAACTTCTTTCCTTTTTCAGTAATCTCTTCAGATTTCTTTTTGAAAAAATCATACTTGTTGATTACTGAGTCGGTATGCACGTATGCAATTTTCAGGTCACCGGAAGCTGCACCCTCTTTTGAAGAGGAGTCGGCGCCAGTTGCATCTGACTTTTTACCACAGGAATAAACCACTACTGCTACAAGAGCAAGAACTACGAAACGTGTAAAAATTTTTTTCACTTGGATAAAATTAGGGTTAATAGGTCGCAAATATAGATAAAGTATTCATTTTGCAAGAATCACAGGAAATTTCCCATGTTAAAATCAGTTAAAGGCCTAAAAAAAGAGATCTTGGGCCAAACGAAAGACTTGGGCATGGGCATCCACAATATCTCGGATTCTTTTTGAATAGCCTCCCCCCATGCAACACATGATAGGAATACCATGGGACTTAGCAGTTGAAAGAACCAGTCGATCACGCGCCTGAACTCCTGCTAAAGTTAGCGAAAGCCTCCCCAGCTGATCTGATTCCAATACATCCACTCCACTCTGGTAGAGCATGAAGTCAGGCTGCTCCAAATCCATAATTCGCTTTAAGTGCAAATCAAGAAGTGACAGATAGGTTGCATCGTCTGTGCCATCGGCCAGTCCTAGGTCAAGGTCAGAGGCCTCCTTTCGGTGAGGATAATTTTTCTCTCCATGCATGCTGAATGTAAAAACGGAAGGATTTTCCCGAAAAAGTGAGGCCGTTCCATTGCCTTGGTGCACATCCAAATCAACAACCAAGATCTTTTTGGACAATTTAGCCTTGAGCAAATAATTGGCCGTAATGGCCAAATCATTTAAAATACAAAACCCTTCCCCACGATTGAAAAAGGCATGGTGCGTACCACCAGCAATGTTCATCCCAATTCCAAATTCTTTTGCATAGCGGGCAGCTTGGACCGAACCACCAGCGATGCAAATTTCCCGTTCGATTAAGTGACTACTTAGCGGAAATCCAATGGCTCGAATCTCAGCTTTGGATAACTCCAGGTATTTTAAGCGAGTCAGATAGGTATCTTCATGTGTGGTAAGAATCAACTCCTCATCCACGGGCTGAGGTACAAAAAAATTGGACTCTGTCACCGTCCCTTCAAATAACAGTTGCTCAGGAAGCAAGCTGTATTTTTCCATTGGGAAACGGTGTCCTTCGGGTAAGGGATGAGCAAAAATCGGGGAAAGGGCAATTTTCAGCATAAAAAAAGCGCTAGTAGATTACTAACGCCATCTATTAAATTAAGCTTCTATCTTAGTCTTCATCCTCAAAGTCCTCATCTTCAGTCATGAATGAGTAGAGTGTTTCATCCAAACTCAAGGTGTCGTCGTTAAATTCTTGAATGAATTTGGCAATCACTTGTTCATCGATTTCATCCACATTTATGGAAGCATCCAAACCAATTCCGTAATCGTGGTGGGTATCTATGTCAACAAACTCTTGAACTTTCACCGTTTCTTCTTCCTCAATCTCCATGATTAGTTCTGTGATGAACCAACCAATTTCTTCTTCTTCAGGCGTCAAGGGCTTCATATTGCCATTTTCGTCTTCTTCGTAGTTGATGGCTTTGAAGTTGGGGAATTTTTTAGCTGCCTCATGCTCGGCCAGTTCGTATACCTCACTGGCATGGTGAAGACGAAGTGTGTAAAGCGCAGTATCGTAAATCACTTCTTTACCTTCGTAATTCCCAATAAAATAAAAGTTGACATACTCTTCCGAATTGTCATCGTCAGGAATTATTTTGAAAGGCATTCCGGTTTCTTGTAACTCTTTTTTGAGTTGCGCAATAGTTTTTGGGTCAAATCCTGGATTGGTAAAGTTCATCTGTAGAAGATTTAAAATGACAGTTTGAAGAGTCGGCTGAAACGAATATGGATGAATTCCACTTATTAAAGTAAGAATATGCTAAAAATGTTTCCAAAAAAAATAGATGAAGATTTTGTGAACCTACTCTTAAAGGAGAATGAAGGGTTAAAATTAGAGTACAAACAACAAATAAGTTCGCAGGAAAAGATTGCCAAAACGCTTTCAGCTATGTCAAATACAGCTGGAGGAATGATTTTGATTGGTATTTCAGATCAACGGAAAATCATCGGAATTGATCCAGAAGAGGAGCGATTCATGATTGCTGCAGCCAATGAAAATTTTTGTATCCCCAAGGTTTCACTCGAAGTTTTTACAATAAAAATAAAACCTCAAAGCGCATTTGAGGAGGAAAAATATGTTTTGGTGGTGCAAGTACATCCAAGCGAAGGCCCTAAGATTTTTGTGAAGCAAAGAGATGGTTCTGAAAAAGCTTTTACTCGAGTTGGCAACCAAAGCAAGCTTCTCTAAAAGCTAATTATCCAACTTTACTTGGTGGGCTAAAAGAAAACCATTGGTGTAAATTGTAAGTTAATTTCAGGCCAACGGCTATATTTGTTTATCTAATTAAAATCATCCCAAGTGATCCTTATCATCCTCTTCCTTTTGCATTGGTACTTCTCTTTGTTCTGCCAAAGCTTCTTTCTTCACCGCTATGCGGCGCACCAAATGTTTGTCATGAACCGCTATTGGGAAAAGTTTTTCTACTTTTTCACTTGGTTGTGGCAAGGAAGTTCGTACCTCTCCCCTAGAGCCTATGCCATTTTGCACCGCATGCACCATGCGTATTCAGATACTCCTCAAGATCCACATAGCCCACACCACACAGAAAACCTGTTTTCAATGATGTGGAAGACCAAAAATATTTACAACGACTATTTCAGCTTTAAGCTGAAGCCAGAAGATCGGTTTTCGAAAGGTATCCCTGACTGGAACAAATTCGATCGCTTTGCAGATAGCATGTTGGTGAGATTGGCTTGGGGAATTTTCTATGTTGCTATTTATGTGCTTTGCATCTCCTATTTTGAACTAGCAGGCACCCACTGGTGGATGTATTTCTTATTGCCTATTCACTTTTTGATGGGCCCTGTTCATGGTGCTATCGTTAATTGGAGCGGTCATAAGTATGGATATGCCAATTTTGACAACAACGATAAATCCAAAAACTCGCTTTTGCTTGATGTGTTGATGCTAGGAGAATTATTCCAAAACAACCACCATAAACTTCCAAAC
>JBIIGH010000149.1:0-6115 GCA_044236565.1 Algoriphagus sp.
ATCTCTTCCCGGTCACTTTGGTCATAAAAGACAGTTTCCCAGTAGGTATCTTGTTCCTTCGAATCGTAAAGTGCAATGGAATTGGTGTATCGGAGCAGCTCGTGGTAGTGAATCGGGATATCTACTTCTCTGCCGTACTGGGTGAGGTAGCGTCTTAAACCAGCTCCAATCGGATAGATTATCTTTTTTTTGCTGATCAGAGCCATGTCAAAATTTAGTTTGTTGGCTCTTGTTTAAGTTGCGGTCAAAAATAAAGGGCCCAAAGGGTAAAACTGCGGCAACCAGTGCAAAAAAAGTGCGACTAAAGCTCCATTTTAAACTTAAGGCGGTTGGGAATACCACATAAATGTAAACTACAAATAAGGCTCCATGTACCCAGCCCAAATACTTCACGGCAAGTGGCATGTCAAATCCATATTTCAAGGGCATGGCTATGCCAAGAAGTAAGAGGAAGGAAAGGCCTTCGGCCAAACTAATCCATTTAAACCGCTTCGCCCATTTGAGCTGTGAATTGTTCATTTAGTTCCTGTGCTAAGGTTGAAAAGGAGCTGAAGTGCAGTCCAAAGTTGTCTTTTTAATCCCTTATCCTCGGAAATGGAAGTAAGCGCATCCGCAAACAGGTATTCTGTTTCTTCCTCCGTATGGATTTCATACGAACTGATTGGAAGTTGGTTGATCGGATGCTTGATGCGCCCAAATTTGAGTACTACATGGGCATTGAGCGCTTTGAATTCTTCCAGGCTTCGATTTTCTAAGTTTTCTGCAGCGAGCAAACCGACCTCCGACATGGAATGTCCGCATGCATTGAGCATTTTGACGAGCATGTCCATGACTTCAGCGTTGAGGTTTGCCTCCTCGTGGATCACCAATATGCCCTTTGAAAAATTACCCTTGATAAGAATTGGTTCCTCAACAGGTTCCAATTTAATTTCTTGATCAACAGGAGTTAATGTATCGGAAGCTATATTTTCACTTGAAGAAAAAGCAACCTGCGGTTCTTCTGCTGGGAGGACCTCGTTTCCACCGGAAACCTGCAACGTTGCTGCTATTCTTTTTTGATCTTCCTCCAGTAGAAAAATAGGTTCTTCTAAAAATGCGCTGAGGGATTCTAGGCTGTCATTTTCCATGGTTAAAGTTGGTAAAATTTTACCCATTGGCAAAAACTTGGTTTTAAGCGCATCTCAAGTGAAAATTCCATGCTGCTGCTCAAATCATTTTTTGATTGGTGTTTCATCACAATTCACATCTCCAACCACATACTGTAAGCCATCAAGAAAAAACTGCAGCAGTGCTGGATTTTCGAAACTTTGGGCGTTGTGAGAAGGAGCGATGTACATTACTTTTCCCTTACCCTCTGGGCGAATCCAAGCGACATAAGTTTTACCACTTTTTAGCTCTTGGTTGGCTCGCTGACTTTGGATTTGAGCGTTGTCAAAATAAAGCAAAGGAGTAAAATTCAATTTGGAATAAGCATTCTTGTAAAAATAAGGTTCGTCTACATGAGAGAAGCCTTCTTGGGGGAATGCGGCAACCAATGGATGATTGGGGTTCTCCAATTTCACTTGAACCTGTTGCTGAGGCGGGTGGTAATCAAAGCTAGCACCAACTAAGTCACTGAACTTGGAAGAGTTGTTCAAGGTGGTAATGCCGCCATGAAGCAGGAGAAGACCTCCTCCCTTTTTTACAAATTCAATTACGTTGGTTTCAAACTCCTGTGCCTTAGCCATTAAAAGTGCGGAATCTGCGGTTGATTCTGCGCGCAACTGATCCCAAAAGAGATGACGATGATCGGGTTTGGAGCAGGTATTGTTCAGGACGATGGCATCGTAGTTTGCTAAAGATGCCTTTTCAAATTGGTGGATGTCCTTGCTTGCAGTAAGGACAAAGCCCTTTGATTTGGACCCTAGGATTTTGAAAACCTCTTCGGTATGGGGGATGACCCAATGTTTAAAGCCAATGTGCAATGAAAAAAGAAGGATTTTTTTTGGTGAAGTACTTGGAAACCGGGTTTGGGAGGGTGCTAGTGCTTCTATTTTCTGTTTCCAGGCTGCTGTTAATGGAACAACTGCCATATCTTGACCAAAAGTCAAATTCGATAGGAACAGAAGTGACAGACCCAATAGTAGTTTTTTACACATAGTTTTGAAAGGTCTCGTTGACATATTGATTCAATATACCTTATATTGAATCTCAAAGCCCAATAACCTGAATTTCTTATGTGTTTCAAAAGGAACTTCCTTCTTTTATTCTTTTCACTTGTTTTTATTTTTCAAGCATATTCCCAGGAAGTAACCCTTCAAGAATCTTCTAAGGGAATGGACTTTCTCTTGGATGGGAAGCTGGTGCTTAGTTACCAAATGACCAAAGAGCCCATTCCCACAGGAATTAAGGAGGCATATAGCAAATCTGGATTTATTCATCCCATTCAATCTCCTAGTGGACAAATCTTGAGTAGGATACAGCCAGAAGATCATTACCACCATTACGGAATTTGGGGGCCATACACGAGAGCGACGATTGGAGGGAAAGAGGTTGATTTTTGGAACCTTGGAGATGAAAAGGGCCGAGTAGATTTCTCCCATGTACTCTCTAAAAAACAAGCAGGAGGTGCCGCTGAATTGACTGTTCGGCAGAATCATGTCGACCTCAAAGCCGCTCCAGAATCACGCATAGCCATGGAGGAGGATCTTCGCATCAAGGTGAAGCCTGCCGATAAGGGCCGCTACCTGGTGGATTACACCAGCACCTTGCAAACTGCCATTCCGGGAGGAATTTTATTGGATGATTACCGCTATGGTGGCGGAATAGGTTTTCGCGCCACAGAGGTTTGGGGAGATGCCAACAGCAGCATCCTTACTTCAGAGGGCAAAGACCGTGCTACGGCTGATGGTTCCAATGCACGTTGGATCTTGGTAACCGGGCAATCGGATCATCCATCTGGGAAAAGTGGAATCCTATTTATGAGTCACAACACGAACCAAGCACATCCCGAACCCCTTCGCGTATGGCCTCCTGGACAATACGAGGGAAAGGGGAATGTATTTATTGAATTTTGCCCCATTCGCCATACTTCTTGGGAGATACAGCCAGGCAAGCGCTACAGCTTGACCTACCGGATGCTTGTATTTGACGGCGAATTGACTGTTCAAGAAGCAGAAAACTATTGGAAATCCTTTGTCAAATAAGTCCATAGCCATGCAAAGAAGAGATTTTATGAAAAAAACAGCCCTTGCTACAGCAGCCTTTGGGATACCAACCCTTGTTCCTGCCTCCGTACTTGGGAAAAATGCACCCAGCAACAAAATTCAGATTGCTCAAATCGGTTGCGGAAGAATCGCTCGAGATCATGATTTGCCAGGTGTATGGAAGCATGATGTGGCGCGCATTGTGGCTGTATCTGATTTGGATAGCAAGCGGATGGCAGAAGGAAAGCAATTTATTGAGGATCACTACACCCAAAAAATGGGAAGTCCCTACCTGGATGTAAAGCAAGTAGCAGATTACCGAGACTTGTTTAAAAGAAAGGATATCGATGCGGTGATTATTTCTACCCCAGACCACTGGCATTCACAACCCGCCATGGAGGCTGCTCTGGCAGGCAAGCACGTGTACCTCCAGAAACCAACCTCCTTGACCATTAAAGAAGGAAGGCAATTGGTGGAGGTGATTCAACGAACAGGTGTGGTACTGCAATTAGGAACGCAACAGCGCTCAAGCGAGCAGTTTCGCTTGGCAGCGGAATTGGTACGAAATGGCAGAATAGGCAAGCTTCACACGGTGAGAATAGGTTTACCGGGAGATCCTTCCGGCCCCGAAGCACGGGCAATGCCTGTCCCAGCCAATTTGAATTTTGACATGTGGCTAGGCTCCACTCCGGAAGTTCCTTACACCGAAATTGGCGTACACCCCCAAAACGATTACGGTAGACCAGGCTGGCTGCGCCACGAAAATTACGGCGCGGGCATGATTACCGGATGGGGGCAGCATCATTTTGATTCTGCTGCTTGGGGCATGAATACCGAATTTATGGGCCCTCAGTACATTGAGGCTGTAGCCGAATTTCCAAGATCCGGATTATGGAATGTGCATGGCGATTTTTTAGTGAAGGCTACTTATGACAATGGTATCGTTATGCTTACTTCTGGCACCTATCCCAATGGCATTCGATACGAAGGCTCCGAGGGATGGATATGGGTTTCAAGAGGTAGCTATGTGGCTTCCACTTCAGATCCAGTGGCTCAAGGAAACAATGCGAAGGCGTTGGACGCTTCAGATCCCAAGCTTTTACAAACCGTTTTTGGAGAGAATGAATTGCGATTTACCCGTAGTTCTTCGCATCATGGCAACTGGCTGGATGCTATCCAAGGAAAAGCAGAATTGCTTTCGCCAGTAGAAATTGGACATCGATCCTGTTCGGTATGCCTGATTAGCCACATTGCAATGAAGTTGGGCAGGAAGCTGGAGTGGAATTCTGCTACAGAAGAGTTTGTCAATGACCCTGAAGCAAATACCTACTTGAGCCGTAGCCAGCGAAGACCTTGGGGCACAGACCTGGTTTTAGCGAATAGTTAATGGATTAATTAGATTATCCGCAATCATAACTGAGGTCAAAATGAGAATTAATCACTGCGGATAATCGTCGACAGCTAACAGTTGACAGACCACAGCAGATTATCTTTCGGTTGAAACCTTGTTTTCTTTGTTTATTGGTAAAAAAGAGAATAACTCTATTGAAAAGTCAACCCAATTTATGGCGGTAAAATATTTGCGATTTCTGATTTTTATGGCCTTTCTGGGCTCGGCCTGTAGTACCAACCAAGTAACAAAAATGACGATCAGTCCAGGAGAAAAAGTAAAGTTCATGACCTTGGATCCGGGACATTTTCATGCCGGCTTGGTTCACAAATCCATGTATCCTGAAGTGGATGCTACGCTGCATGTATTTGCACCAGCAGGAGCTGAACTGAATGATCATTTGGCACGAATTCAAGGCTACAACAACCGTGAGGAGTCACCTACAGCCTGGATAATTAAGCCCTATTCCGGTACAGATTATTTGGAACAGCTGCTCACGCAAAAGCCAGGAAATGTGCTGGTAGTAGCTGGAAAGAATGATCAAAAAATAGATTACATTCTTGAGGCGATTCGTCAGGGAATCCATGTGTATGCAGATAAGCCACTGGTGATCGATGCGATTGGCTATCAAAAACTTCAGAAGGCCTATCAACTAGCCGAACAAAACCAGGTGCTGCTGCTCGATATGATGACCGAGCGATTTGAAATCACGACTCTGCTTCAGCGGGAATTGTCTCGAATCCCAGCGGTCTTTGGGGACTTGGAAAACGGCACTCCTTCTGATCCAGCGATCACCAAGGAGTCGGTGCATCATTTTTACAAATCTGTTTCGGGTGTTCCCTTGGTGCGACCCGACTGGTTTTTTGATGTTGAAAAAGAAGGAACCGGAATCGTCGATGTGACTACGCATCTCGTAGACTTGATCCAATGGGAAGCATTTCCCAATAAGGTTTTGGATACCACTGACATTCAAGTGTATGCTTCCAAAATTTGGCCGACAGCCTTGACTTTGAGTCAATTTACTCAAGCTACTCAAAAACCAGCTTTTCCAGAATCCTTGACCAAATACCTAAATGGGGATAAAGTTGAGGTATTTAGCAACGGAGAGTTTCAGTATACGTTGAAAGGGAAGCATGCCAAAGTTCGGGTAGTGTGGGATTTTCAAGCACCAGAAGGTACTGGAGATACCCATTTCAGCATGATGCGGGGCACCAAGGCCAATTTGATCATTCGCCAAGGCAAAGAAGAAGGCTTCCGACCAGTGCTGTATGTGAAACTACTACAGGGTGATTCTAAGGAATTAGCTCAAGCAGTGAGGAATACGCTACAGGCAAGCTATCCGGGTATTGATTTGGTAGCGCTGCCTTCTGGGGAATACAAAATTCTGGTTCCTGACAAGTACCACAACGGGCACGAGGCACATTTTGCGCAGGTGACCGCCAAGTACTTGGACTACCTGCGATTTGGCAACTTGCCAGCATGGGAAATACCCAATACGCTGACCAAGTATTTTACGACGACGAAAGCTTTGGAACTGGCA
>JBIIGH010000016.1:0-21183 GCA_044236565.1 Algoriphagus sp.
AGCAAGCTTGACCCCGCAGAAGCAACAATTGGATTGCTTTCGTCTCCGTTAATGATAATCTTAACATCTCCAGAATTCACCAGCTTAGACTGGGCAAAAAGGAGGATAAATACCAGTAGCAGAATGATCGCCGTAAACGCTACAATGGAAGTAATAATTACAGAACCCATGAAATCTTATTTTTTATTTTTCGTAGGAAAACCCCGTTTTTGGGAGCACAAATATATTTATTAATCAGGAATGCCCGCCAAAAATACTGGCAAATTTGGAGGCAATTTCTGACTTCTTTTTTGGTATTCTAACTGATTAATTCTTCAACAGGTTTAGTAAAGTGCTCAACTTTAATTTCAACAGTCGCCTGTCGACAATGAAATCAAGAAAACCGTGCTCCAATACAAACTCTGAACTCTGAAATCCTTTGGGTAAATCCTTACCAATCGTCTCTCGAATCACACGTGGACCAGCAAATCCAATCAAGGCTCCTGGTTCAGCAATGTTGAAATCGCCCAACATGGCATAGGAAGCAGTAACTCCACCTGTAGTAGGATCAGTAAGTAGGGAAATGTAGGGAATGCCCGCTTTATCGAGTAGGGCAAGTTTGGCAGAGGTCTTTGCCATCTGCATCAACGAAAATCCTGCTTCCATCATTCGTGCTCCCCCTGATTTGGAAATCATGAGGAAGGGAATTTTATGTTTCAAGGAATGGTCGATTGCTCTAGCAATTTTTTCTCCGACTACCGAACCCATGGATCCACCAATAAAATTGAAGTCCATGCAAGCAATGACGAGGTCCACGCCATTCATCTTCCCGTAGGCTGCTCTCACCGCATCGTTCAGTTCGGATTTAGTGATGGTCGCCTCAATCCTGGATGAATAGGATTTGGTATCCACAAATTTTAGAGGATCCCCCGACTTCATTCCTTCATCTAATTCGGTGAAAGCATTTTGATCAAAAAGGATCTCAAAGTATTCTTTGGAACCAATTTTGACATGGAAATCATCGTTTGGGGATACGTAGGCATTACTTTTCAATTCCCGGGTGTGAACGATTGTCCCGCTAGGGGTCTTAAACCACAACCCATCCGGCGTGTCCTTCTTTTCCGCTGTAGAAGTTTTGATGCCTTTGTCAGTTCTCTTAAACCAAGCCATTTAACCAGTTTGAATGTTCTTACGCCTCAAAGGTGACAAATTTAGTTTGAAACTCTTATAATTAAAATTTTATTATCCACCCCTCTTTCGGCCTGTTTGACCACTGCCCTAAATTTCCTTTTTCTGGGGATTATTTTTTAGTACTTTGAAATTCAATTACAGCACAACCACCCCTTACCCACGAACTAGTAAAGCCCATGAGCCTTTCCCTACTCTTGCTGATCTCAGCCATCATTCTTTTGCTTGCCTACCGGTTTTATGGAAAATATGTGTACAGCAAGTTTGGGTTAAGCGATGCCAGAAAAGCCCCCTCACACACGCACCGAGACGGCATTGATTACGAGCCAAGCAAGCCTATTGTTGTTTTAGGACATCATTTTGCATCCATTGCAGGTGCGGGGCCCATCGTTGGACCCATCATTGCAGTGACTTTTGGTTGGATCCCTGCAGTGATTTGGATTTTGGTCGGAGGAATTTTCTTTGGCGCAGTCCATGATTTGGGAAGCATGGCTGCCTCTTTGCGAACAGAAGGCAAGTCCATTGGCGTGATTATTCGAAATCAAATCGGGGTTAGGGGCAAACAGCTGTTTATTCTCTTCAGTTTTTCTACACTCATCCTGGTAATCGGAGTCTTTTCAGACATCATCGCCAAAACCTTTGTGGCCAATCCTGGGGTAGGCTCCGCATCCATCCTATTTATTTTCTTGGCAATTGCTTTTGGCTATGCCAACAAATGGGTTGGAAATAAAAATTTGGCTTTTGTGCTAATCACCATCGTTGGGGTGGTGCTGATGTACTACTTTGTCTACCTAGGCACGCAGATTCCCTTGGCCTTAACCTACCCCATTTGGGTTGGAGGCCTGTTGGTCTATGCTTTTATTGCTTCGGTTACTCCCGTATCGCTATTGCTTCAACCTCGAGATTACCTGAATAGCTACTTACTCTATGGCTTGATGATTGCTGCCGTCGTTGGCGTGTTTGTTTCAGATCCCACCCTAGAAATGAGTACAGAAGTACAATTATCTAGCGAAAGTTTAGGTTATGTGTTTCCGGTTTTGTTTGTGACGATTGCCTGTGGAGCGATATCTGGGTTTCACTCCTTGGTAGCTTCAGGAACCACTTCTAAGCAATTGGACAAAGAAAGTGATGCCAAACTAGTAGGATTCGGCGGGATGCTGATCGAATCCTTTCTTGCCATTATTTCTGTTGGAGCCGTGGTGATTCTGACCAAACAAGAATATACCGAGCGCCTAAGTATTGAAGGGCCTGTGGCACTTTTTTCAACTGGCCTAGGAGGGATGATTGCTAATTTGGGGTTGTCCGAAACTTTTGCAGTTGGATTTGTGGCTCTTACAGTATCGGCATTTGCCTTGACCACCTTGGATACCTGTACCCGATTGGCTCGCTTTACCTTGCAGGAATATTTTGAAGACATGCCCCAGCCAGCCGCTAAGGTATTGGCAACAAACAGATACGTATCGACCACCATCGTCGTCATTCTATCCGTCCTTTTGCTTGGGTCCGGCGAATTTGAAACTCTTTGGCCTATTTTCGGATCTGCCAATCAGCTCTTGGCTGCACTCGCCCTGCTGACCATCGGGGTATGGTTAATCAAGAATAACATCTCTGCTACTTTCGTGACCATTCCCATGTTCTTCATGTTTACGGTCACTTTAGCCTCGCTAGGGCTTTTCGCCTTTAAAAATTTCGAGGATGGAGGCTATGTTTTAGCGGCCATTGCTAGTCTATTATTTGTACTGGCTATTGCCCTAATTTTACTGGCCATAAAAAGTCTAAAAAAAGAGGTCAAGACATCTGAAAAGACATCTTGACCTCTTAGCAGGCAAGGAATTTAATCTACTCCGTCTTGCTTTGCCCTTGCCACGGAGTACGCGGCGGATTTTCGACCTTGATCCAATCCTGCGTCTGCGTCAAACTGGTAATGGATCCCACCATAAATGCGAGACATGGCCGCTTCTTCAGCCCAAGTTCGAAACTGACTTGCATTGGATGGAAAAAAGTGGGCCATTACTTCCGCTGCAGCACCCGAAAACGCCGCGTGCCCTGAAGTGTAGGCTGGAAAATTTGGCGTTCCTAAAATGGTCTTAAATCCTGGCATGGTTTGGATAGGCCGTGGGTAATGGTAGAAATATTTTGCATCCCAGCAAGCAATCCCTGCATCGGCTATGGCCATGTTGAGGTACGCAAATACACGAGCCGTACGAACTGGACTCAACTTATTCCCCACTGCCTCCTCCTTAGCAAAGCGATTCCAATGCCCTGGAGGGGTGTAGGTGTTCAACCCATCGTTCCAGAAGTTGGCTATCCTGCGTTGGTTGGTGGTGAGGTTAGCGGCATACTGCTTCAATTCCTTTGCCGACTCCTCAAATACGGGAGAACCAGGCGCTGGAGGTGGGCCGGGACGAACCGCCTCCACATTGGGAACATTCCAAAGTCGAACCTTACCAAAAAGAGGAACTAAGCCAATCATCCGCTGTGGGGTTTCTTGGTTTTCCCACACCCATCCAAAGCGCTCTTTGGCTGCATTCTTAATGGAATCCGATTTAGCTCGAGTCGTTTGGGCATTTTTCATCCCATCTGTGGACGCTCGTGTCAAGGCCGTTTTGGCCACCTCGGCCCCAATCAGTTTCCCCGCTTCCACATCGCTGCTGACGTTTATGCCTGCCACGATAAGTGATTCCAAATGCTCCTGCGCTTTCCGTGCCAAAAACTCTTTCTCCAAAGGAAACATCGCCGTAAGCACATCCCGAGAAGCCGTAGCAATTACTGCTCCGTCGGAAGGATAGGAAAATAGGCCATTAGTCTCATAGGCAGATTTGATCTGAGGATCCAGTTGGTAAGGGGCCTGCCGCTTAAACTTGTACTTGTAATGCCAGGCCATAATCAAGCCATCGTATTGTGCCACACTCAAATGAGCAAGCATCCTACTCGTATAAGGGGGGTGCGAATAAGGAAACTTCGGATACTTAGACGGGTTGGCGGGATCAGGCACAGGATAGCTTCCATCCGGATTTGGAGCTGGGATCAAATTGTATTTGGTAGCCAACTCTAAAGCAATTTCATTCCAACGTACCTGTGGATTATTGGTCCAATACTTTACTGCCTCGCGCTGTGCTGAAGTTGCTTTGCTCTGCTTTTCTTTGGCATCTGCCAATTCCTTGAGTAGTTCCGCAGAGCCGGATGCAGCTGGAGTAGAAAGGGGGATTTGTTCATTCGAAGTATGCAGCACCAATTTCCACTGCCCTGCATTGGCGTCCAAGTTTGAAAATTGATAGCCAGTAAAGTCGTACTTGGTCGGCAAATCTTCCACACAAGAACTCCCCAAAAAGGCGAAGATTACGAATAGCAGAATTGAATAGTTATATTTTTTCATCTTGTCAGAATTTAAAAGGCCTTGAATTGGTAGGTGATTCCTAGGCCATAGCCAGAAAATTGGCCCATATTCCTTCCAGAAATTGCCTTCTGGTAAGAAGCAATAAGCCCAAAGCCCCCATTGGTTTTAAAATAGTATTGTGCAAATCCTTCCACCCGGTCAAAATCAACCTTATTGGTGGGCTGGGGCATGGAATATTCCCTGATATCGTCACCTGAGGTAGATTTGATAGTTGTTAGGCTTGCCTCCACCCGTAATTTTTTCTTGAACATCCAGGATCCAAGGGTCACTTGTCCAAGAAAAGCATTCGGCACATCCATTTTAGCCGTGTAATAGGCCTGATCCGTATAATAAAAATCCCGTTCCGCCTCGGTGACTCCTCGATGCAAGTAGGAGTAGGATGCCCTGAAGTAAGGCCCTTTATCCAATTCGTATTTTCCTATGGCTCGGATGCCCAATTCATTGGCTCCAAAACCCAGGCTAAAGGGCATGTAATCCGATAAATAATTGGAAGCTGGCGTACTAAAGCTCAGGTTGGAAAATCCTGTCAATTTTCCTTTGCCTATGGATTTTTCAAGGAACAATGCTTTCACCGAAAGCCCTAAATCTTGAATTCCTTGCACTCCAATAAGTTGCCCCGCAGAAGCTTCTGTTTTGACGTAGGGAAGAGTCAGGATAACATTGATCTTGTCGGTAATTCCTCCCACTAGCATGGGCATACCGATTTGTCTGGTGAATGTGCCGATGTTTTGATTGACTCGAATGGTAGACCCCTCCCAATACCGGTCCCAAGTTGTGTTTTCATAAACTATCGCTAAGCAAATCTCCCCTTTTGGCATCATCAGCCCATCTAAAGGAGTTTGAGCTATGGATAGTCTTACAAATCCCAAGCTTGCAACAAGCAAGCCAAGGAATATTTTATTGACTTTCATAGGTAGTGTAGTAAAATATAGAAAAACAAACACACCAGATTTCAAAATGTACAGCACGCACAATTCTAGAACGGTGGATTGAAAAACAGGTTGTACCAGACTAACCCGATGGGTTTAATCCAGGCAACAAAAAATTAACCTAGTTGGGGAGGAGGAGTATCTAGGTTGAAACTCGGACTCAAATACGTTGAAAAAATAAACCCTATTTCTGTTTTAAACTTTGGTGCGCTCATCCCTTCAAAGGAAAGGAGTCCAGTGCCTAGGTAATCTTTGGCAAACTTCATCCCCAAATTCCCAGTCTCTTGATCTTGAGGAAGCTGATCTTCTGCAAGGGCAGAAATCCATTTTTTTACAGTCACATCCAGCACTTTTCTGGCCGTATCCGGCACATAGACCACCTGCAAGGTGTCGTTTTGGTAACGCTGCTTGATGGCACGGTAATAGTTGCCTTCCAATTCAAAGCGCGTGTTGGTCGCTTGAAAATCCTCTTGATTGGTCAAATAAGGAGCATTGAGTGGGATTTCCAAAATTTGCTCCTCCAGCTGTATCTGTTGCTCTCCATAGATTTGATCCATCCAATTTCGTTCTAAGGATACATTCGCAGTGAGGTACACCGCGTAGTATCCAAAGTGAAAGAGGACAAAGCAAAAAAGGAGCGCTATCGCAACTGCGTTTTTCAATTCAGAGAATGTTTAACCAAAAATTGAAAGAATCGAGATAAAAAACAACAGGATCCCCAAGTTTCTTCACTTTAGGAGTACTGTCCAACTACCTGGCATACATAACTCAATCCCAGCAAAATAAGGGTGGCAATGCCATACACTTGTATGACCTTCAGTCGATTGAATCGGTCCAAAAACCAGAGTACGAGCACTGGTCGAATCAGACCCAGGAGCAGCAGAAAACCGGATGCAACCGCCAATCCGAGGGAGAGCAAATGAATTACTTCAAGCATGGCCCAAAACTAAAAAAGGAACAGCGAATGCCGTTCCTTTTTAAATACACTTTTTTCAAACTTATTTCTTACGCTTGATTTCTTTCATCTCGTATCCTTCAATGGTATCGTCGATTTCGATATTGTTGTAGTTCTTGATCGAAATACCACACTCGTAACCAGCTTTGACCTCAGAAACGTCGTCTTTGAAGCGCTTCAATTGGTCGATCTCACCTTCATGGATTACAATACCTGCACGGATGATGCGGATTTTGTTCTTTCTAGTGATAAAGCCGTCTGTCACGTAAGAACCTGCAACTGTACCCACTTTCGTGATCTTGAACACTTCACGAACGGTGATGTTACCGGTAATCACTTCTTCGTATTCTGGTTCCAACATACCTTCGATCGCATCTTTGATTTGGTTGATCGCATCGTAGATGATGGAGTAGTGGCGAATCTCGATTTCCTCTTGTTCCGCAAGCTTTTTGGCATTGGAAGATGGGCGAACCTGGAATCCAATGATGATCGCATCCGAAGCTGAGGCCAGCAATACATCCGATTCGGAAATCTGGCCCACACCCTTGTGGATGATGCTTACCTTTACCTCATCCTTAGAAAGCTTGAGCAAGGAATCCGAAAGTGCTTCCACGGAACCGTCCACGTCACCTTTGATGATGATGTTGAGTTCTTTGAAGCTTCCGATAGCCAATCGACGACCGATTTCATCCAAGGTGATGTGCTTCTTGGTACGCAAGCTTTGTTCGCGCTGAATCTGCTCTCTGGAATTGGCGATTTCTCGTGCCTCTCGTTCTGTATCGTATACTTTAATGTTATCTCCTGCTTGTGGAGCACCGCTCAATCCCAACATTAGGACAGGAGTGGAAGGACCTGCTTCTTTCAGCTTGTTTCCTTTGTGATCAAACATTGCCTTTACTCGGCCATAATGCTGACCAGCAAGTAATACATCCCCAATTCTCAAGGTACCTGCTTGCACCATGATTGTGGATACATATCCTCTGCCTTTGTCCAAGGAGGCTTCAATTACTGTTCCTACTGCGTTTTTGTCTGGATTGGCTTTCAATTCCAAGATTTCTGATTCAAGAAGGACTTTTTCTAGAAGTTCATCTACTCCTTGACCAGTCTTCGCTGAAATCTCCTGGGACTGGTATTTTCCACCCCAATCTTCAACCAATAAGTTCATGTTGGCCAACTCTTCCTTGATTTTTTCAGGACGAGCATTTGGCTTATCCACCTTGTTGATCGCAAAGATCATGGGTACACCAGCGACTTGCGCATGGTTGATGGCTTCCTTCGTTTGAGGCATGATGCTATCGTCCGCAGCAATTACAATGATCGCTACGTCGGTGATTTTAGCACCTCTAGCACGCATTGCGGTGAAGGCCTCGTGACCTGGAGTATCCAAGAAAGCTATTTTATGTCCAGTCTTGGTCATTACGTCGTATGCACCAATGTGCTGCGTAATCCCTCCAGCTTCCGCTGCGGTGACTTTAGACATACGGATAAAATCGAGCAAGGAGGTTTTACCGTGATCGACGTGTCCCATGATGGTGACAATCGGCGCTCTTTCTTCCAGTTCCTCTTCGGTATCCGCTACCTCTTCCTCCATCTCATCTTCGATGGACTTGGTAAATTCCACATCAAAGCCAAATTCATCAGCAATGATTGTGATGGCTTCTGCATCTAGGCGTTGGTTGATGGACACAAACATTCCTAGTGACAAGCAGGCCGATATAATTTGGTTGACCGATACATCCAAAAGTGCTGCCAAGTCATTGGCAGATATGAATTCGGTTACTTTTAAGATTTTTACCTCATCTCCTTCAGTTTCTACATCGCGATCGCGTTCGGCACGCTTGTCACGTCTAGATTTGGTTTTTCCTCCTGGCTTATTGCCTTGAAGTCTCGCGAGGGTTTGCTTGATTTGATCTTGAATTTCCTTAGGCGTTGGCTCCGCTTTTTGGATACGCTGCTGGGGACTACCTCCCGCTGGGCGAGGCTGACCAGGACGATTGGGCTGGCCTGGGCGAGGGGGCTGACCTGGTCTTCCGCCTCGTTGATCTTGCGGACGATTTGGTGCGCCTGGTGTTTGTCCTTGACCCGCTGGGGTTGGTGCGCCTGGCTTACTATCAATGCGTTTTCTTGGCCTTTTCTTATCTTTTCCTCTTTCGTCAGAAGAAGCAACGGGGCCTCCTTTTTTCTTAGTTCGATCTACAGGAAGTTCAATTTTACCGAGAACGGTAAGTCCCTTGAGCGAGTCTGCTTTGGCAGAGATAAGTTCCTCCGGAACTACCTCTGTTGCTTGGCTTGGATTAGGAGCTTCCACTACCTTAGGGGTAGGTGCAGGGGCTGGAGTTGCAGGGACTGCAGGAGCTGCAGGAGCAACTGGCTCAGGCTTTTTCTCTTCTTGCTTTGGCGCTGGAGCTGGTTTCGGCTGAGGTGCTGGCGGGGTAGGAGCTGGCTTTTTGGAAAGGTCTACTTTCCCCAAAACGCGAATTCCTTCTAATTTTGGTGCTTCAGAAGCAATTTTTTCTACGACTGGCTCTGGAGCTTTCGCTACAGGCGCGGGAGTAACTTGCGGCGCTTGAACGGGTGCAGGTACAGGGATTGGCTCTACGGCTTTTTCCTGCTTCGGCAGATCCTGCTCCGATGCTGTAGGCTCATGACGCTTTCCAATAGATAAGTGGGAAGCCTCTTCCTTTTCAAGAGCAGAGGACTTGAATTCCTTTTCCAGCATGGACACTTGGTCCAACGTGATCTTAGAATTGGGATTGTTCTCTACCTCATAGCCCTTTTTAGCCAAGGACTCAACAATGGTTGCCGTACCCACGTTGAGTTTTCTGGCTATCTGGCCTAATCGCATCATTTTTTCTTCTGACATAAGCAAAAACCTCTTTCGAAATCTTAAGTAAAATTAGGGTAATCTTCGGGGTTTAAGCCCCTTATTGGTCAAATTCTGTTCTGAGAATTCGGAAAATTTCATCGATGGTCACTTCTTCCAACTCGGTTCTACGAATCAAATCTTCTTTGCTCAACACCAACACACTCTTTGCAGTGTCCAAGCCTGTCTTCTTGAGTTCGTCGATGATCCACTGATCGATCTCATCTGAGAACTCATTCAAGTCCACATCTTCTTCTTCATGATCGTTCAACTCACGGAATACGTCGATTTCATAGCCTACCAAACGGCTGGCCAACTTGATGTTGAAACCGCCTTTTCCAATGGCTAGGGAAACCTGATCTGGCTTCAAAAACACGGAAATACGCTTGGATTCCTTGTTGATGGAAAGCGAAGAAACTTTTGCTGGGCTCAAGGCACGGGAAACATACAGGTCCAAATTCTCCGTGAAATTGATCACGTCGATATTTTCATTTTGTAGTTCACGTACGACTGCATGGATACGGGATCCTTTCATGCCCACGCAAGCACCAACTGGGTCGATCCGGTCATCGTAAGACTCTACCGCTACTTTAGCGCGCTCACCTGGTTCACGAACCACCTTCACAATGGTGATCAATCCGTCATATACTTCTGGAACTTCATTTTCAAAAAGTCTTTCCAAGAAAACCGGGGAAGTACGGGACAAAATCACTTTCGGATTTCCGTTGATCATGTCTACACGGTGAACGATTGATTTGACAGAATCGCCTTTTCTAAAGCGATCCTTCGAAATTTGTTCGCCCTTAGGTAGTATCAATTCATTGCCTTCGCTGTCGATCAAAAGAATCTCACGTCCTAGGATCTGGTACACTTCAGCTGAAATGATTTCTCCTACTTGCTCCTCGTATTTGCTAAATAGAATGTCTTTTTCAAGGTCCTTGATGCGCTGGATTAGCGTTTGGCGTGCCATTTGAACTGCCCGTCTTCCAAATTCTTCCAGCTCTATTTTCTCATATACCTCTTCGCCTACTTCAAAGTCAGGCTCGATTTTTTGAGCGTCAGAAAGGCTGATTTTATCAAAGTCCCAGATATCCTCAGAGTTGTCATCTACAATTTCTCGAATTCTGAAAATTTCCAAATCACCTTTATCGGCATTGATGGTCACATCAAAATTCTCGTCTGATTCAAACTTCTTGCGAATCATCGCTCTAAATACATCTTCCAGAATACGGATCATGGTTGGACGATCCACATTTTTAGATCTCGCAAACTCTGCGAAGGATTCAATTAAGATTTTTGCATCCATTGGTATTAGTTAAAAGATACTTGTACGATAGATTTTTTTAGTTCATTGAAGGCGAAGGAATGCTCCTCTTCCACACTTTTTTTTCCTTTTTCTTTTTTGGTTACCACCAATTTAATCCCCTGCTCCTCTACTTCCTTTAATTTGCCTGACACCTCTTCCCCAGTGAGCAGGAAGACCTTTAGTGTCCTCCCAATATTTTTTAGGTACTGTCTTTTTTCGGTGAGCGGATAATCCAAACCAGGTGATGAAACCTCTAAGGTGTACGCTTCTTCCAAAAGTTCATTGGTTTCTAGTTCCCCAGACAAGGCCCTACTCAAAGATGCGCAGGCAGCGATGGTCATTCCTTGATCGGCGTCTACCAAAATGAGGATTTTGGTTTTGTCCGCCACACGATCAATCTTCACCTCCACGATAAAATGTTCTTCATCAGGAAGGTGCTTTTCGACTAGGTCTAGAATCACATGCTTTAGGTCACTCATACAGCAGGATAATGAAAGAGGGGA
This sequence comes from Algoriphagus sp., assembly GCA_044236565.1. Lineage (GTDB taxonomy): Bacteria > Bacteroidota > Bacteroidia > Cytophagales > Cyclobacteriaceae > Algoriphagus. The sequence goes on from JBIIGH010000016.1 coordinate 11,121, forward strand.
CTGTTGTCCCCTCTAGAAACTTTAGAATACCCGACAAAAGTAATAGAAAGATTAACGAAATACAAAATAGCGCATCAAATGCTCCGAATTTTTGCTTAAATTTAGTCCGTTACCCCGGAAAATTGACCGCGTACACCAATTCGCTTTCAATTCTATCCGTCCAAAACAAAAAATCTTCTTTCTCTCTGTTTTATCAATTTAAGGTAATATTTTTGTCGATTCTTCGGCAAAAATAGTACGCAAGGACCATCCTGATCGTCCATTACCGAGTTCAAAGCCAAAAAAAATTAAGAATGGGACTATTTGATTTTTTCTCAAGTGATATCGCCATTGATTTGGGTACCGCAAATACCTTGATCATCCACAAAGACAAAATTGTGGTGGACGAGCCATCGATCATTGCCATTGACAAAACGAACAATCGCGTTTTGGCTGTGGGAAGAGAGGCGATGAATATGCATGAGAAAACCCATGAAAACATAAAAACGATCCGTCCCTTAAAAGATGGAGTGATTGCAGACTTCTACGCTGCCGAGCAAATGATCCGTGGATTGATTAAAATGATCCCAGGGCAGAAAAAAGGCATGTTCCCACAGTCTCATAAAATGGTGATTTGCATTCCTTCGGGCATCACTGAAGTGGAGAAACGAGCGGTTCGTGACTCTGCTGAGCACGCTGGCGCCAAAGAAGTATACATGATTTACGAACCGATTGCAGCAGCCATCGGTATTGGGATTGATATTGAAAAACCAATGGGTTCCATGATTGTGGATATTGGAGGGGGTACTACAGAGATTGCATTGATTGCCTTGTCTGGTATAGTTGCTGACCAGTCCATCCGCGTTGCTGGAGACACCTTTACAAAAGACATCTTGGATTACATGCGTAGACAGCACAACCTATTGATTGGTGAGCGTTCTGCGGAAAAGGTAAAAATTGCCATTGGCTCTGCGCTAACCGAATTGGATGATGCTCCAGATGATTACGAGATTCGCGGTCGCGATTTGATGACTGGTATTCCAAAAGTGATCAAAGTATCCTACTCTGAAATTGCTTTTGCATTGGATAAATCAGTGTCCAAAATTGAGGAAGCGGTTCTAAAGGCATTGGAAATCGCACCGCCAGAATTGTCTGCAGATATTTACGACAACGGCATTCACCTTACGGGTGGCGGAGCCTTGTTGAAAGGGCTAGACAAGCGTCTGCACCAAAAGACCAAGCTTCCCATTCACATTGCAGACGATCCTTTAAGGGCTGTTGTTCGAGGTACAGGCACTGCTCTGAAAAACATTCAAAACTTCCGAACCGTTCTGATGACCTAATACCTGAATGCTACGCATCCTTCAGTTCCTTTACCGTGTAAGAGCATTTTTACTATTCGCATTTCTTGAGTTTTTGGCGATCTGGATGATTGTCGCCAACAATTCCCCTCAAGGAGCGGCATTTTTCAATAGTTCGAATGAATTGGTGGGCAATGCGCTCAAAAAACAGGCGGATGTGGTTCAGTTTTTCTCACTCGCAGATGCCAATGCGGCACTTGTCGAAGAAAATGCGAGCCTGAAGCAAGAGCTGCTGAGGTTACAAGTCAAGCCGGACAGCATGCCCTTGGCAATTGATTCCACTTTGAAAGCGACATTTGCATTTAAAGGTGCACGCGTAGTGGCCAATTCCTTGCGATTTTCACAAAACTACCTGACCCTATACAAAGGTGCTAAAGATGGAATTAAACCTGGAATGGGCGTGTTTAACTCTCAAGGCATCGTAGGTAGGGTCAAATCTGTTTCGGAGAATTATTCAGTGGCATTTTCAGTACTCAATACTAGCCTTCTCATTTCTGCCAAAATCAAATCCTCAGAGGTCTTTGGTTCGGTGCAATGGGATGGAGGAAATGCCTCCGAAGTGCAGCTGCTTTATGTTCCTCGGCATGTGAAAGCCAGAAAAGGAGATACGGTAATCACTTCGGGCTTCAATGCAGTGTTTCCAGAGGGCCTGCTCATTGGGCAAATTTCAAAGGTGGAAGTCAATAAAAAGGACCCCAATTACCTGGCCATTACTGTAAAACTGAGCACTGATTTTAGTAAATTAACCTATGTGTATTTGGTGGAAAACACCCAGTTCCAAGAAATAGATTCGCTATACCGCCAATCCGATTTGATCAATGAATATTAGAAACCTGATATCGTATGGCTTCTTAATCCTAGTTTTAGGATTGGTTCAGATTTTGTTTCTAAAAAATCTAGCCGTCTTTGGCCATGCTTTTGGGTTTATATACCTCCTTGGTTTATTGATTTTACCGAGCACAATCCGAACCATCCCCTTGATGCTGATTGCATTTTGCCTTGGGTTTATCTTGGATGTGTTCTTTGAAACGATCGGCATGCATACCGCATCCGCTACCCTATTTGCATTTTTAAAGCCCATTTGGCTCAAAGCAGCTAGCCCTACTGGAGGCTTCGATGAAGCTGAGGAGCCCAGCCTTGGGCAGATCGGGTTTGGACGCTACATCAGCTATGCCTTTCCACTCCTATTTGTGTATGCGCTTGCCTTTTTTATTGCAGACCAATGGGGTACTGGCGGATTTTTTGGGGTCTTGAGCAAAAGCTTCTTTTCCGCGCTTTTCACCCTAATGCTTACCCTAGTGGTGCAGTTACTGTTCTTTAGTCGTAAACGAGGCATCTGATGAGAGACCAGCGGCCAGCCGTCATCCTTTTATTCATCTTTTTGATAAGCGGAGTCTTGCTTGTCAAGCTTTTTGCAATCCAAGTCCTGGACGATAGCTTCCTAAAGCGAGCAGAAAGTAATGCCATCCAACGAATCGTCGATCACCCTTACCGAGGATTAGTCTACGATCGAACTGGCAAATTGATGGTGTTCAACAACCCCATCTTCGACCTGATGGTTGTCCCACGTGAATTTAATGTGGGCGATACCGCAAAATTCTGTGAACTGTTCCGAATTAGTAAAGAAGAGTTGATTACAAGCTACAACGCCGCCAAATCCTACTCTAAAGTAAAACCCTCTCCCCTGATCAAGCAACTCTCCACCAAGGATTTTGCGCGGATCCAAGACTTTTTGGTAGACTACCCTGGGCTATTTATTCTTACCCGATCCGTGCGATCTTATCCATCTGCCACCACCGCTCATGCCTTGGGGTATATTGGTGAGATTAGTGGCGGTCAACTGGAAAAGGATACGGTTGGGTATTATTCCCAAGGAGATTATGTAGGGCTGAGTGGGCTAGAAAAATACTATGAGAAAGAGCTGCGCGGAAAAAAAGGCGTGAAGTACAAAATGGTCAATGTCCGTGGGGTAGACAAGGGGCCGTTCAAAGAAGGAGAATACGATACCATTTCAATTGCAGGCCAAAACTTGACTTCAACGATTGACTTGGACCTTCAGCGGTATGGAGAAATGCTCATGAATGGGAAAACCGGCTCTGTGGTAGCGATTGAACCCAAAACTGGGGAGATTTTGGCCATGATTTCAGCGCCATTTTATGACCCAAACCAGCTGACTGGTGCTGAGTTTGGCAAAACTTACAAGAAGCTAAACCGAGACAATTCCAAGCCGCTATTCAATCGGCCGATCATGGCAACCTATCCTCCTGGATCCATCTTTAAGATTGTGCAGAGCTTGATTGGTCTTCAAGAAGGTGTACTTACGCCCAATTCAACTTTTGCTTGCAACAGATCTTTGGTGGCTTGTCACAACCACCCCAATCCAGTGAATTTATTTGGAGCCATTCGAAATTCTTGCAATCCCTATTACCACCAAGCATTTCGTCAAATCATCAACCGAGAGGTGTCCTCCAATACGTTCAAGGACACCGAGATTGGGCTAAATGCCTGGAGGGAAAAAGTACTGAAGTTTGGATTGGGTAGCCCCTTAGGGATGGATATGACTGGGGAAAAGGGAGGAGATATCCCTTCAAGCAAACTCTACGATCGCATTTATGGTGCAGGGCATTGGAAATATTCCACCATCTATTCCCTATCAATAGGCCAAGGTGAGATGCAAGTGACTCCACTTCAGATGGCCAACCTTGCAGCTATTTTTGCCAACAAAGGCTATTACTATACCCCTCATTTGGTGAAGGCCATTAATGGAAATCCCAAAAGGATTCCTGCTAAATTCCAACAAAAGATTTCGGTAGGTGTGGACGCACGCCACTTCGATCTCATTCAGGATGCGATGGCTGAGGCCATCTACGGTACAGCTGCTCGAGCCGTCATGACCGATCTAGTCATTGCTGGGAAAACAGGAACTGCACAAAACCCACATGGGGAGGATCACTCCGTCTTTGTGGCATTTGCTCCGAAGGATAATCCAAAAATCGCTATTGCGGTCTATGTAGAAAATGCAGGATGGGGTGGAAGAGCAGCGGCAAGCACCGCTTCCTTGATGATCGAAAAATACATCCGGAGAACCATCTCGCGACCTGAACTTCAGGACTATGTAATCGCAGGTAATTTTATTTATTAAATGAAAGAATCAGAGGTTCAAATCAACCGAGTCGATTGGATCGCAGTATCCATCTACTTTGCATTGGTCGCCATAGGCTGGTTCAATATCTATGCGGTCGTTTACGATAGCCAGGTAGAAAAAAGCATCTTTGACCTATCCATCAGCTCAGGAAAGCAGCTCGTATGGATTGGAACGGCTATCGGTCTGATCACCTTAATTATGGTGGCCGATTACCGCTTTTTTGAAAACCTTTCGCTAATCATCTACTTTATCTTTCTTCTAATCTTAATTGTTACCCCTATTTTCGGAAAGGAGGTTAATGGACAGATCCTATCCATTGGCGTTGGAGAATTCCGCATTCAACCCGGGGAATTTGCAAAATTTGCAACTGCTTTGGCCTTAGCCAAGGTGATGGAACGGCCTACTTTTGACTTGAGCAAGCGCAACTACCAAGCCATCGCCTTTGGAGTTCTTCTGGTCCCAATCGCTTTGATCTTGTTGCAACCCGATACAGGTACCGCCATGGTGTACTTTTCGCTGCTCATCATGTTTTACAGAGAAGGGCTTCCTCAGTGGTACTACGTCTTGGGTATTGGATCTGTCAGCATCACCTTACTTGCCTTGGGTGTAGACAACAACCTGTACTTGGCGGCAATCATCATCTTGGTGGTGGGCGGTTTGATTTACTTGGGCAAAAAATCTTGGCAGCGCATCCTAGCCTTCTCCTTGATCGGTATTGGGCTCATTACGTACATCTACTCCATCGATTTTGTGGTATCGAAGCTACCGCCTCACCAGCAGAATCGAATCATGGTACTCTTCAATCCAGATATTGATCCACTAGGGGTAGGCTGGAATGTGACCCAATCCAAAATTGCCATTGGCTCTGGAGGATTTTTTGGAAAGGGCTACCTCGAAGGCACACAAACCAAGTTTGACTTCGTTCCCGAACAAGACACTGACTTTATCTTTTGTACCCTTGGAGAAGAATTTGGGTGGATGGGTAGCTTTGTGGTGATCAGCCTTTTCGCAGGCCTACTTTACCGTTTGGTCATCATGGCAGAACGGCAAAAAACACGGTTTTCTAGAATTTATGGCTACGGCGTGGTATCCATTCTACTTTTTCACTTCATGGTCAATATTGCAATGACCATCGGGCTCTTTCCAGTGGTGGGTATCCCGCTTCCATTCTTTAGCTATGGTGGCTCCTCACTCTGGTCATTCACCGTCTTGCTATTTATCTTCATCAAGCTCGATTCTTCAAGAGCTACCCAGTTGGGTCGAATCAGTTAAACCAATAAACCTAATTAAAGCCAAAGGGCGGCAAGGAAAAATCCTTGCCGCCCTTTGGCTTTAATGGCAGTTGCCTATCGAACAAATTTACGATAGACTTGCTGCATAAATTCACGGACCTCTTCGGATTCAATGTCCCAGCCTAGCTCAACTACAAATCGTGCATTGATTAGGTCCACCGCTTCTTCAAAAGTATTCAACTCATCTACTGATTTTAACGCATGACGAAGCAAGTCTGCATTGCCATCAAACAATTCTTTGGTAAACATGAAGCGCTGATTTAGGGCAAGGCTTTCAGCCAGTTCGCCCAAAATCCCCTTCATTCCCTTGTAAGACTCTGTAGCAAACAAGGTCTTCAAGTATGCCGCATCTAGACCTTTTCCGGTAGCGGGAGCGGAGACGATCGGGGCTCTTTTTTCGGGTTGAGGTGTAGGTATGCTTTCCTCTAGTTCTTCAATTAGATCCTTCTCAACCTCTTCCAGTTCGTAACGAGGGGATTCCTCCACTTCTTCAAACTCAGGCGCATCGGGTGCCTCGCTTTCCTCAATTTGGCTTGCTGGTTGACCCAAATACATCTCCAAATCAAATGCTAAGGTGCCTCCCAAAGTAGCAAGAAGCTCTTTCGGAGTATCCAAACTTGCTTTAAGCGCTTGAAAGCTGGCTAAAATTGCCTGCTGATAGCTTGCCAAGTCCAAGCCAATCCCCGCCTTATCAATTAGGCCTGTGACAAGCTTTTCATTCCATTTGAAGTACTTCTTATTTTCCTTTAGGTATTCATTGATTTTTCCTGCTGGAGCTTTTTCCAATTCTTTTTGGTAAAAGGAAAGCGGGTCTGTAGCTATTTGGATTGCATCTTGTACCGCCTCTTGCAACATCCCTTCTAGGTGACGACGCTCCACTTTGATCCGTCGTGAGAGCACATTCATAAACTGCGTAAGCGCCTCATGAACTGCAATGTCACGGTAATCAAAATAGGGGCTTGCCTTCAGCTTACCCAATTCCTCTTGCCACAACTCAAACAAGCGTTTGATAATGAAAAAATTTACCTGAGCACTAGGCGTCAGCTGAATGATTTCTTGTCCCGTGATGAATTGTCTACTGCTAAAAAATTGATCACAAACCAATTCTGCATAGGTGGTGGCATATTTTTCTAAATAATTGCCGTTAATTTGAGCGGTCATAGGAAGGTATTGTTTTCAAAAACAAACAAAATAATGGTCCGAATACGTATTCAAAATCTCGGAAATCGATCTATTGAATCAGAAACCACGGAACGTAAAGTTATCGAATTAATTCATGAAAATGGAATAGATTGGATGCATGGGTGTGGTAAAAAAGGAAGATGCACCACCTGTAAAATGAGTATTTTAGCGGGCCAAGAAAATTTAAGCCCAGAAACACCAGAAGAACTCCAATTTAGAACGCTAAACAGACTACTTCCTACTGAGCGACTGGCCTGTCAAGCGCAAGTACTCCAAGGAGAAGTGATCCTTCGAGTTCCTGAAACAAGTAAATTTCCCCATTTGACCTACACCGAATAAGTATGTTCATTGAACCCTCACCCATCAGTAGAAAACATGCCGAGCAGAAAGGTCAGATTGAAGTGATCTGTGGATCCATGTTTTCGGGGAAAACAGAAGAATTGATCCGTAGGCTAACCCGAGCACGCCTCGCCAAGCAACATGTGGAGATCTTCAAACCTTCCGTAGATACACGCTACCACGAAAGCCACGTGGTGTCACACAACGAAACGAGCATCCGGTCTACTCCTGTCAGCTTTGCTGGAGATATCCTTTTGCTTAGCGGCACCTGCGATGTAGTGGGGATTGATGAGTCCCAATTTTTTGATGAGGAGATCGTTCGGGTAGTGCAGCTCCTAGCCAACCAAGGGAAGCGGGTAATATTGGCCGGCTTAGACATGGACTTTGAAGGAAAGCCTTTTGATCCCATGCCCAAGCTCATGGCCATTGCGGAATACGTCACCAAGGTACATGCCATCTGCATGCAATGCGGAGATTTGGCTGCCTTCTCTTACCGTCTTTCTGCTGCCAAGGAAAAAGTAATGCTTGGGGAAAAAGACAGTTACGAAGCACGATGCAGAAAGTGCTTTTATGAAGAATAGCCTTAAGGGGAAAAGAAATGCTTAAAAAAACGGCAGGGATCGTATTAAGCCATATCAAATACAAGGATAGCAGCATCATTGTGCGCATTTTCACCCGAGAACTTGGGCTAAAAGCCTACCTCGTCAATGGGGTACGAAGTTTGGGTAAAGGAAGTAAAATCGCCCTGTATCAGCCCCTTACCCTGCTGGATTTGGTGGTTTATGACAAGGAAAATTCTGGATTGCAACGGATATCTGAGGCAAAAATCAAGCATCCCCAGCGGCTTATCCCTTTTGATATGGCCCGAACAAGTTTGGCCTTATTTAGTACAGAAGTCATCAGTAGAAGTATTTTGGAGGGATACCAAAATGAAGAACTCTTTGACTTTCTGGAAGAAAGCATCGCTACTTTAGACAGCCCAGAGACCAATTTATCCCATTTCCCCCTCGTCTTCCTACTTGAAAATGCAAGACATCTGGGATTTGCCCCAGAGCTCGGGGAAGGATTTTTGATAGAAAGCATCCACCACCCCTTTCACCTAGAGGAAGTTCAACTTGTGCTTCCCTACCTGAAAGATCTTCTTGACCATACCTTCCACCCTACCACGACTTTGCCTCTCCCTCTTCGGAGAAAACTCTTGGATCACTTGGTGGAATTTCATGCACAGCACCTTGCTCACCCCCACCCGCTCAAATCCCTGCCAATCATCCGACAGCTAATCAGCTGAATGCTACCGATTGGCGCGGGAAGCCCAAAAAAGAAAAATTTGTTTAATCCAAGTTCAACAAGTAATATTGCATTCAATACGTGAATAAAGCATTCGGCCCACTTTGGCTTGAACTTTTCCTGCAGACCTTTTTAGCATAGAAAATTATTCACGATCCCAAAACTACATTTTACCGATCCTAATTATTTCATCCCCTCTTTATGTACAACATAGAAGAACTCAGAATCAGACTTTTATCTGAATTGAAGGAGATTGCTGAGGAACTTGGAGTGAAAAATTCCAAATCTTTGAAAAAAGATGAACTGGTGTATGCGATTCTTGACCAACAAGCAATCATCCCAGAACAAGCACTTCCCAAGAAAAAGCCCTCTGTAGTAGAATCAGGCACCATCGAAGAAGAAAAATCCGAGGCCCCTGCCCCTGCCTCTGCAACTACCACAGAAGAACCCGCAGAATTCAAACCCAAATTCAGAAGACAAAATGTCACTGAAGTTCCAGCTGCAAGTTCCGAAGCACCGGCCGAAGAAACTCAGGCCGCTCCTAGAGAGGAACGAACACCAAAACCTTTTGTAAAGCCTGCAAAAGAATTTACACCTAGACCTGAACGAAGAGGACCTCAAGGTGAATCTTCGGAGGAACCCAAAGCATTTAAGCCCCGCAAGCGTGTGTTTGATGAGGAGCCATCCCAAGGAGTACCACAAGAAGGTGGGGCTGAAGCAACACAACAGCCTACCGATGGAGAGGTAAATTACTACCGCGTAGAGGCGGAATTACCGAGACGCAAAAATTTTAAATCTCCTGAAGATGCGCACATTCCTACGGCGGAAACCCTACCCGGCAATGCACGCAAAAAACCATTTATCAGTCCTAGAGAATTTGATGGGGTGATTGAAAATGAAGGGGTATTGGAAATCGTGCAAGACGGTTATGCATTCTTACGTTCCCTAGACTACAACTACCTTGCTTCCCCAGACGATATTTACGTTTCTCCAAGTCAAATCAAACACTTTGGATTGAAAACTGGAGATCATATCAAGGGATCTATTCGCCCACCAAAAGAAGGTGAAAAGTACTTTGCCCTCCTCAAAATCACGACTGTAAATGGAAAAACCACAGACGAAATCAGAGACCGGGTACCTTTTGAATACCTCACCCCTCTTTTCCCTGAGGAGCGCTTAAACCTGTCCACAAAAGCGGACGGCTATTCCACCCGAATTCTCGACTTGTTTGCTCCTATTGGAAAGGGACAGCGAGGAATGATTGTGGCACAGCCAAAGACGGGTAAGACCGTACTCTTGCAGCAGATTGCCAATGCAATTACTCAAAACCATCCCGAGGTACACCTGATGATCTTGTTGATCGATGAACGTCCAGAGGAAGTAACTGACATGGCTCGATCTGTGAATGCAGAAGTGATCTCTTCTACCTTTGATGAGCAAGCCGAACGCCATGTCAAAGTAGCGAACATCGTCCTTGA
>JBIIGH010000150.1:0-6079 GCA_044236565.1 Algoriphagus sp.
TGCCTATCCGATGGGTGCTCGAATGATGTCTGGTCAAACCGACCTACACGAGCAATTGGAAGACGAGCTAGCGGCCTTTGTAGGCAAAGAAAAATCCTACCTTCTCAATTACGGTTACCAAGGGATTATGTCAGTGATTGACGCCCTATTGGATAGAAAAGACGTAGTCGTATACGACTCAGAATGTCATGCTTGTATCATTGATGCCTTGCGTATGCATTTGGGCAAGCGTTATGTATTTCCACACAACGACATTGAAAGTTGTGAGAAACAACTTCAGCGTGCCACTAAATTGGCAGAAGAAACCGGCGGTGGCATCTTGTTGATTACCGAAGGGGTATTTGGAATGACTGGGGACCAGGGCAAGTTGAAAGAAATCGTTGAACTGAAAAAGAAATTTGATTTCCGCTTATTGGTCGATGATGCACATGGTTTTGGAACGATGGGTAAAACTGGAGCTGGTACAGGAGAAGAGCAAGGGGTGCAAGATCAAATTGATTTGTACTTCTCTACCTTCGCCAAGTCCATGGCTTCTATTGGTGCCTTCATCGCTGCCGATGCGGATGTGATCTTATTTTTGAGATACAACATGCGTTCTCAAATCTTCGCCAAGTCCTTGCCAATGCTATTGGTAGAAGGTGCTCTCAAGCGCTTGGATATGCTACGCAGCCAGCCAGAATTGAAGGACAACCTTTGGAATATTGTATATGCACTACGCAAAGGATTAGTTGAAAATGGATTCAGCACCGGAAAATCCAATTCACCCGTTACTCCAGTTGTCTTAAATGGCACCGTAGGAGAAGCTGCTGCACTTTCCATGGATCTTCGTGAGAATTTTGGCATCTTCTGTTCTGTAGTAATTTATCCTGTAATCCCTAAAGGCATGATTATCTTGAGGTTAATTCCTACAGCAGTCCATACTTTGGATGATGTAAACATCACGGTAAAAGCTTTTGCTGCAGTGAAAGACAAGCTCACTTCTGGGGTTTACAAGAATTCAGCCATCGCACTTTCTTTTGGTGAATAAAAAAAAAGTAAAAAAAAGCGCCTTAGAATTGAAATAGAAAGTATTTGGCCTATATTAGACCCTTATAAACTTATCATCAACCCTAAAAAACTTTTACTATGAGCAAATTTAGCGAAGTAAAAAATCTAGTAATGAGCTTGGAAGCTGACTTCGAAAAGTTCTACGACAAAGGAAATCAAGCTGCTGGTACCCGTGTTAGAAAAGGTATGCAGGATTTGAAAAACCTAGCGCAAGCAATCCGTACTGAAGTACAGGACAAGAAGAACGCTGGTTGATTCTAATAAAAAAAGGTGGTCAACCCACCTTTTTTTTATTCAAATAACTTGAAGTGGAGCCTAAAACTCCACTTTATTGTTTTCTGCCTGTACATCTGCCATACGCTTGCTCGGGTCAATCTCTACTGACTTAATGGTATCCAATGCTTTTTTGATATGGATAGTTTTCGTAGGATGTGTCCAAGCCCAATCCTGACTCAATATTAGCGCAGGTGCATTTGATTCCATTTTTTTATCGCCACGCATCATTTCCAAGGGAAGGTATACCAACTCTTTGCTTCCATCCTTGTAGGTAATCACCAAATCCACCGGCATTGGCATCGCTCCTACTCGTTCCAAGGTGATGGAGGTCCCCTCTTCCGAGGCCTTCACTTCTTTGACTGCATAATCAATGGTCTTGGTGGAATTCACGAAGTACTCCTTGTACCAATCGAGCTCCAAGCCACTTTCTTTTTCCATTACCCGAACTAAGTCATTGACATTGGGATGTTTAAACTTCCAGGTGTTCCAGTAGCGAAGCATTCCGCGGTCACGCGCCTCCTCACCAATCACATAGCCCAATTGAGCCAAAAACACAGCTCCTTTGCTGTAAGCTGCTGCACTATAAGCAGAATTAGTCTGGTAGTGATCTGCATGGGTGGACATGGGCTCTTCCAACCCCGACTTCACCAAGCGGTAATACCCGCCATAAGAACTACGCTGCGGAGCTGGGTTGGGCTGAAAAATAGAGGCCATTGCCAAATTCGAGGCATAAGAGGTAAAACCTTCATCCATCCATGGGTACAAAGATTCGTTGGAAGCCAAGACTCCATGAAACCAGCTATGTGCCAATTCATGCACCATCACCCCTACCAAGCTCGGTAAGGAACGCTCCCCAGTAATCAAGGTAGACATGGCATACTCCATTCCTCCATCTCCTCCTTGAACTACAGAAAACTGTTTGTATGGATATTGCCCAAATTTTTGTGACAAGTAATCAATAGCCTTGGGAGTAAACTCCTTCAGCTTTTCCCAGTTTTCTGTGGTCTTCTCTCCAGGAATGTAGAAATGGTGTACGGTGATCCCGTTTGCCATCTGCACCTTATCGTGCTTGTACTTGTTGTCCGCTGCCCACATAAAGTCATGGACCTGAGGCGCTACAAAGTGCCAAGTCAATGTCTTTCCTTTTGGCTCAGATACTTTCACTCCTTCATCTTGGTATCCATGCCCGATTTGGTTTGGATTTTGAAGGTATCCTGTGCCGCCAAGGGTATAGGTTTTGTCAATGGTGATTTTCACATCAAAATCTCCCCAAATCCCGTAAAATTCTCTTGCTACGTAGGGATTGGCGTGCCAACCTTGCTCATCGTAATTGGCCATCTTGGGGTACCATTGCGACATGGAGTAGCGAACTCCCTCTTCAGAATCCCTGCCTGAGCGTCTCACTTGAAGTGGAACCTGGCCCTCAAAGGCCATTTCAAATTTTACAGTGGAATTGGGCAGGATGGGTTGATCCAAATCCACCTCCAATACTGTCCCCACCTCTGTGAAGCGTACTGGCTTGCCATTCATGGTCAACTTCGTTGCATGGAGGTATCCGATTTCTTCAGGTGTCAATTTAGAAATTCGATCTTTCACCCGCTGATCCGGGTCTGCAATTGTTCTAGATCGCACATCCATCATACTTCCCGGTTGGAAGGCATTGTAATACAAATGGTAAAACACCCGCTTCAAGGTATCTGGGGAATTATTGGTATAAGAAAGCGACTGTAGACCTTTATATTGGTTGGTCACCACATCCATGTCTACCTCCATCTTGTAGGCAACAGCTTGTTGAAAACGCCCATTCTGGGCATAGCCAAGGCTAATTGTCATAAAAAAGAAAAGTCCTAGCAAGGACCTGAATCTATATTTTGCCATTTTTTATTTTTTTTTAAAGAAAATCAAAATACGAGCTTTCCCCAAACCATGCATAAAAAAATAGTCCTGCTTTTAAAACAATACCTCCCTTTGAAGTAAATTCAGCCTTGAAAATCAGTAAAATTGGTTTAATTGGAAAAAATTGAAACACACCTTTAGTCACATGAAAAAATTAGTTCTTTTAATTTTCCTGGCGATGCTTCAGCTAAGCGTGCAAGCACAGCAGGTCAACATGGACGTTTTTAAATCCATGAAAGCCCGCAGCATCGGTCCCGGTGCGATGAGCGGTAGAATTACAGCCATCGATGCAGTGCACGATGATCCTACTACCATGTATGCTGGTTCGGCATCTGGTGGACTTTGGAAGTCTACTTCTGGAGGCATCACCTGGGAACCTATTTTCGATAATGAAAAGGTGCATTCAATAGGTGCCATTTCTATTTATCAGAAAAACCCGAACATCATTTGGGTGGGTACTGGAGAAGGCAACCCAAGAAACTCCCTGAACATGGGTTATGGGGTATACCGATCCATGGATGCAGGCAAGACCTGGCAACTGATGGGTCTTGAGAAAACCCGTGCCATCCACCGAATTATCGTTCATCCGGATGATCCCAACACTGTATTTGTAGGTGCTATTGGCTCACCATGGGGCACTCAAGAGGATCGTGGTGTGTACAAGACTACCGACGGAGGCAAAACCTGGAAAAAAATCCTATATATAGACAACAAAACAGGTGTGGGTGAAATGATCATGGATCCAAACAACCCAAACAAAATCTTTGTCAACATGTGGGAGCACAGACGCTACCCTTGGTTTTTTGAGTCTGGAGGAGCTAGCTCTGGACTTTATGTAACTCAGGACGGTGGAGACAATTGGAAAAAACTTTCCGCAGAAGAAAATGGACTACCTAAAGGCAACTTGGGTAGAATGGGATTGGCCATCTCCAAAGCGAATAGCAGCAAAGTTTATGCGCTTATCGAATCTTCAAAGAACGCATTGTATGTATCCGAAGATGGAGGTGGAAAGTTCAGCATGATCAACGACAAAGCTGAAATTGGAGATCGACCTTTCTACTACTTCGAAATTCATGCGGATCCTAAAAACGAAAACAGACTCTACACCTTGTATTCTCGTGTAGGAATCACTGAAGATGGAGGAAAAAGCTTCAGAGAATTGCTTTCCTACTCTGGCGTACACCCAGATCACCATGCTTGGTACATCAACCCTAACGATCCCTCTTTGCTAATCAATGGCAACGACGGAGGATTAAACGTGTCTAGAGACATGGGTAAAACCTGGTTTTTCGCAGAAGGAATCACTGTAGGTCAGTTTTACCACATCAACGTAGACAACGAAGTACCATACAATGTCTATGGCGGCATGCAAGACAATGGATCTTGGACAGGACCTGCCTACCTCTGGAGAGGTGATGGCATCCGAAATACCTACTGGCAAGAAGTCTCCTTTGGAGATGGCTTTGATGTGGTGTCCCACCCTGCCAATTCCAGATATGGATACACCATGTCTCAAGGAGGAAATGTGAGCCGATTCGACAAGCTTACTGGTCACAACCGTACGATCCGTCCTACGCACCCAGACAAGAATGTATTCCTAAGATACAACTGGAATGCAGCGATTGCTCAGGATCCTCATGATGCCAATACGGTTTATTATGCTTCTCAGTTTTTGCACAAGTCCAAAGATTCTGGTGAAACCTGGGAAATCATTTCTCCAGATTTGACGACCAACGATTCCACCAAGCAGCGTCAACAAAAAACTGGTGGTTTGACTTTTGACATCACTGGTGCTGAAAACCATACAACCATCATTGCAATTGCCCCTTCTCCGGTAGACAAGAATGTCATCTGGGTAGGTACAGATGATGGCAACCTTCAAGTAACTCAGGATGGTGGCAAGACCTGGACGAATGTAGCCGCTAAACTTACTGGACTTCCAAAAGCTTCTTGGATTCCACAGGTACAAGCATCTACGTTCAATGCAGGAGAAGTATGGGTAGTAGCCAACAACTACCGAAACAACGACTTTGCTGCCTATGCGTACCACAGTGCGGATTATGGAAAAACTTTCACCCGAATCGCAGATGATTCCAAGGTTTGGGGTTTTGCCCTTTCCATCAAGCAAGACCCAACTGAGCCTAACCTAGTTTTCTTGGGTACTGAGTTTGGACTCTATGTTTCTTTTGACAAAGCCAAAACTTGGAACAAGTGGGAGCATGGCTATCCTAAAGCAGTGTCTACTTACGACATGACCATCCAAGAGCGTGAGGCAGATTTGGTAATTGGTACATTTGGACGTGCGATCTACGTACTAGACGACATCCGTCCACTTCGTGCATTTGCAAAAAATGCAGGTAAAGCTCCTGCAGGTAAAATCACTGCATTCGCTGCTCCAGACGCATACCAAGCTGAAATCCAGCAGCCTCATGGCGAACGCTTCATGGCAAACGCAAAATATGCTGGTGAAAACCGCGTATTTGGTGGTCGATTGAGCTATTTGATCCAGGACGAAAAGGAAAAATTGGATTCCCTAACCGTCAAAATTTACACTGCTTCTGGAGAGCAAATCAGAACTTTGAAGACGCTACCTACTAAAGGAGTGAACCGAATCATTTGGAACCTAGACCGCAAATCTTCTGCTGAAATGACCGGCGGATGGGGCGGTGGCCAAGGTGGCGGAGGTAGAAGCCGAGGATTCTTTGAGCCAAGCGGTGGAGATGCCATTCCTGGCACCTACAAAGTGGTGATGGAATATGGAGGAGAGTCTTCTGAAACTTCCATCACGGTACATTCAGATCCACGCATCAAGCCTGTTCTAACCGAGCTACAAGCCAAGGATAACTTCTTGAAAAAGGTG